>JBEKJN010000005.1:0-29232 GCA_050011235.1 Verrucomicrobiota bacterium
CCACGATGAATCCACCCATGACTTCCAGTCCGGCGCGCTGCAACGTCTGCACCGAGGCCACAAGGTCGCGATTCCGGTTCTGGAGCTTGTGACATTCCTCCAGTGCCTCGACCGAGGGCGTTTCGATGCCCACGAAAACCTTTTTGAAACCGGCTTCCACCATCAGCGCACACAATTCCGGGTCATCGGCGAGGTTCATGGACGCCTCGGTGAAAAATCCCATGCGGGTTCGCGTGCGTTGCCGCCACTCAATCAGCGCGTGCAGCAGCGTCTTGGTCCGTTGTTTGTTGCCGATGAAATTGTCGTCCACGACAAAAACCATGTCCTTCCACCCACGCCGGCAGAGCGCGTCCAGCTCGGCAATCAATTGGGCGGGCGTTTTCGTGCGGGGCACGCGCCCGTTCATCACGATGATGTCGCAAAATTCGCAATCGAACGGGCAGCCGCGAGAGAATTGCACGGACATGGTCACGTAATGCCGGGAATTGATGAGGTCCCAGCGCGGCACCGGTGTCCGGGTGATGTCCGGCCGGTTCGCGGCGCGATAAACGGCTTGCAACCGGCCTGTCCGCATTTCCTCCACGACCTGCGGCATGAGTTCCTCGGCCTCGCCGAGAACAAAGTGCTGGATTTCCGGAAATGCTTCGTGGCCGGTCGTGAACAGCGGTCCACCCGCGATGACGGTTTTTTTCAATGCCGCACAGCGGGCCATGATTTCGTGGACGGATTCCTTTTGCACGAGCATTGCGCCCAGCAACACGTAATCCGCCCAGCGCAGGTCTTCGTCCTTGAGCCGCCCCACGTTCAGGTCCACCAGTTTGAGTTCCCACTCCGGCGGGAGCATGGCCGCCACCGTCAGCAAGCCCAGCGGCGCCATGGACGCCTTCCGGGAAACGAAACGCACGGCATGTTTGAAACTCCAAAACGTGTCAGGAGTCCGGGGACTGACGAGAAGTATTTTCATGACCCGACTTTAAGTCGTCAGGGTAAACATACGCCTGACACAGAGGTTCGACGAGTTAAATTTTCAGGATTTCCATTCAGGCAAGTTCAATGCCCACCGGGCAGTGGTCGCTGTCCATAACATCCGGTTGAATGAAGGCGCGCCTGAGCCGCGGACGCAGCGATTTTGAAATGAGAAAATAATCAATGCGCCAGCCGACGTTCCGGGAGCGCGCGCCGCCCATCTGGCTCCACCAGGTGTAATGTCCCCCGTCCTTCTCAAATTCGCGGAAGGTGTCGAGGAAACCGGCGCGCACAAATGCGCTGAAGCCGGCGCGTTCCTCGGGCGTAAAGCCGTGGTTGTGGATATTGGCCTTCGGATTCGCCAAATCAATTTCCGTATGGGCCACGTTGAGGTCGCCGCAGAAAATGACGGGCTTTTTCTTCTCCAATCTTTTCAGGTAACGCAGAAAATCGGCATCCCAGCGCTGGCGGTAGGCGAGCCGCGAAAGGTCACGTTTGGAGTTGGGCACATAAACATTCACGAGAAAGAAATCGTTGAATTCAGCGGCAAGCACGCGGCCTTCCTGGTCGTGCTCGCCAATGCCAACGTGCGGTGTGACTTTCAAAGGACGGGTTTTGGTAAAAATTGCCGTGCCGGAATAACCTTTTTTCTGCGCCGTGTTCCAGTAAGTCGTGTAGATCGCGGGCCAGAGTTGTTCGACGTCGTCGGGGCTGCACTTCGTTTCCTGCAGGCAAAGCACGTCGGGTTTCCCGGCGTCGAGGTAATCGAGAAAATTTTTCCGCAGCAAGGCGCGCAAGCCGTTGACGTTCCAGGAAATCAATTTCACGCGCGAAGATTACGGAAAACCACGAATGGACACAAATGAACACGAATGATTTGATTGAGACGGCCAAAGCGTTTAACTTGTTGCGAGTCGAAAATGATTGCCAACATTGCCAGTAAACAAACAGCCGCACCGAATTTCCGCGTCGGTGACGAACGGCTGGTCAAACTCACGCCGAGCGCGGCGGGCAAGGTCGCGTCGTTGCTGACCAAACAAGGCCGGCCGAACGGCGTCCTGCGCGTGGCCGTGATCGGCGGCGGCTGCTCCGGGTTGCAATACAAGATGGATTTGCAGGACGCCCCGGCGAACCGTGACATCCTCGTTGAATCCAGCGGCGTGCGCGTGGTCGTGGACCCGAAGAGCGCGCTTTACGTCACCGGCAGCGAACTGGACTACCTCGACGCGCTGGACGGCGGGTTCAAGGTGAAAAACCCCAACGCCGCCACGACGTGCTCGTGCGGCGAGAGCTTCAGCGCGTGAATCAATTAAAAAGGCAAAATAAAAATGATGCCGGGCGCACGCTTTTTTAATTTTTCGTTTTCTTGTGACCGATTACTTCGCCCTGCTCAACGAACCACGACGGCCGTGGATTGAACCGGAAACGCTGAAGGCGAAATTTCTGAAGCTCGCAGCGGAGGCGCATCCGGACAAACAACGCAGTTCGAACGAAGCGGAAAAAAACTCGGCCAACCGCCGTTACGCGGAGCTGAACTCGGCTTACCATTGTCTGGCCGGGCCGAAATCGCGGCTGTTACATCTGCTCGAACTGGAACTTGGCGCGAAACCGAAGGACGTCCAAGAAATACCCCCCGTCCTCGCCGATTTGTTCGCCGAAGTCGCGACGACCTGCCGGGACGCGGACACTTTTCTGGCAGAAAAGGGCAACGCCACTTCACCGCTGCTGCAAGTCCAGCTCTTCGAACGCGCGCAGGAATGGATTGAACGGCTGAATTTGCTGCAAAAAAAACTGTCAGCGCTGCGTGAAAAATTGACGGATGAACTCAAGCTGCTCGACTCGATATGGACAAACGCAGACGCAGCCACGCGCAAGGAACTTTTGTATCAGCTCGAAGAGCTTTATCGTTTGTTCGGTTACTTCAACCGCTGGAACAGCCAGATCCAAGAGCGGGCGGTCTGGCTGTCGCTCTGATTTTCTGTCGCCCCTGCCAGGGCTTTATTCGTTTGGTCCATCGAACCCCGATTGAAACCATGGGCTATTTTCGGTCGCCACTCCGTGGCTTCATTCAGCTTGGAACACAATCACGCTCAACGACGGCAGGTAAAATTCGGCGGAATGCGGCTGGTTGTGGCAGGCAACACTTCCGGCGGTGACGCCGCCGAGGTTCCCCTGATTGCCGCCGCCATAAATGGCAGCGTCGCTGTTCAGGACCTCGCACCATCGCCCCGCGCGCGGCAGGCCGATGCGATAGTTTGGACGCGGAACCGGCGTGAGATTCAAAATGACGACCAGTTGATTCGCACCGTCGGCGGTCTGGCGGACGAAGGAGAGCACGCTGTTGTCGCGGTCGGCGCAATCAATCCAATAAAAACCGCCGTGGTCGTAATCGGACTTCCACAGTCCGGGGGAAGCGGCGTAAAGTTTGTTCAAATCCTCGACGAAACGCTGGAGACCGCGATGATACGGCCCGGCGTCCAGCAGCCACCAATCCAATTGTCCGTTCTCATTCCACTCGGCGCGCTGGCCGAATTCGCCGCCCATGAACAGGAGTTTCTTGCCGGGAAAAAGCCATTGATACGCGAGCAGCGCACGGAGGTTCGCGAATTTCTGCCAGTCGTCGCCCGGCATCCGGCCAATCAGCGAACCTTTGCCGTGAACAACCTCGTCGTGCGACAACGGCAGGATGAAATTTTCATGGTGATGATAGAGCGTTGCAAACGTGAGATCGTTCTGGTGATATTTGCGATGGATCGGGTCAAGACTGAAATAGCCGAGCGTATCGTGCATCCAGCCCATGTTCCACTTGAACGAAAAGCCGAGGCCGCCCACATAGGGCGGGCGCGTGACGAGCGGCCACGCGGTGGATTCCTCGGCGATGGTCAGAACGCCGGGAAATTCCGTGTGGGTCAGGTGATTGAATTTTTTCAGGAATTCAATCGCCTCAAGATGCTCACGTCCACCGAACTGATTGGGAATCCATTCGCCTGCCTTGCGCGAGTAGTCGAGGTAAAGCATCGAGGCGACGGCGTCCACGCGCAGGCCGTCCACGTGAAACCGGTCGCACCAGAACAGCGCGTTGGCGGCGAGGAAATTGGAAACCTCGTGGCGGCCAAAATTGAAAACCAGCGTGCCCCAATCCTGATGCGCGCCTTTGCGCGGGTCTTCGTATTCGTAAAGGGCGGTGCCGTCGAATTTCGCCAGCGCCCAGTCATCGCGCGGAAAATGCGCGGGCACCCAGTCCACCAGCACGCCGATGCCCGCCTCGTGCAGTGCATTGACGAGAAACTGGAAATCGTCCGGCGTGCCGTAGCGGCTCGTGGGCGCGTAAAAACCGGTCACTTGATAACCCCATGACGGGAAAAACGCGTGTTCGGCAACGGGCAAAAATTCGACGTGGGTGAAACCCATGCGTTTGACGTATTCGACGAGCGGCGCGGCCAGTCCACGAAAACCCAGAGATTCGCCAATGGATTTTTTCCGCCACGAGCCAAGGTGCACTTCGTAAATGCTCATCGGTGAGCGGAGCGGGTCGCAGTCGCGCCGTCTTTTCATCCACATATCATCCGCCCACTTGAATTTGCGGGTGTCCCAAACAATGGCGGCATTTTTCGGCGGCACTTCGAAGAAAAATCCGTAGGGATCGGTCTTGAGCGAAATCTTTCCATGCGCATCGCGGATTTCAAATTTGTATTGCGCGCCGACGCCGGCACCGGGAACGAAAATTTCCCATACGCCGGACGCGCCGAGCAGCCGCATGGGATGAAACCGCCCGTCCCAGTTGTTAAAATCGCCGACGACGCTGACGCGCTGCGCGTTGGGCGCCCAAACCGCGAAGCTCACGCCGGGAACGCCGTCAATCGTGCGTAACTGCGCGCCGAGTTTTTCGTAAATGCGCCGCTCGTCGCCCTTGCCAAACAAAAACAAATCCGACTCGCTCAAGGTTGGCAAAAAGGAAAACGCGTCACGCGTCCGTCGCACCCGGCCCTGATGATCGGTGACAACCAGATCATAGGCATAAACCCGATTGGCTGATTTGGTGACACCTTCGAAAAGTCCGCTTTCGTGGATGCGTTGCAACTCAAACTTCGGTTTGGTTTTTTCGTGTGTGGGTTGGATTTCAACTTTTGCGGCGTCAGGCAGAAAGGCGCGAACAACCAGCCCCGATTTATCGCCGAGCGGCTGCATGCCCAGCAGCGAGTGAGGCGACTGATGCATCAGTTCAACCAGGCTGCGGAGTTCGTCTTTGGTCAGCAACATAATGGGCAAAGGTTAGCAGACTCTTTTCGCCAAGGCACGGGAAAGTAATGCCGCGGCGCAGCATTCATAAAACGGTTCGTCCGGGTGCGTCTTCGCATTTGGTTTGATTTGATTGGAGACGGTTTCAACTTGGGTTCGTTTGGCAAAAACATGCTTTTATTCACGACCTTTCTGATACCTCCATTGTCAATGGCGGCGGAAAACGGCCTCGCCTTTCAGAATGCGACCGAGGCGGATGGCGTAATAAGCGTTGCGGCCTTTGCCGTGGCGTCGCAATCCGCGAAACTCTACCAACATTTCCGGCGCGGCGGTCGCGTAATCGTTGCGGAATTGAATCGCGTCGTATTTGCGATTTTCCAGATGCGTTTTCCAGTAAGGCGTTTGGCTGCGATACTCCGTTCGCTTTGTTCCCGCTGCAATTTGCGAAAAGAATTCGCGGTGCAAGTTCAAATGCAAAACAGAAACCATGCTCGAATCAGATTTTATTTGGCTTTCTTCCGCTTTTTTTGCCGGCTGGTAAATTCCCCGTGCCAACCCATTTACCTTTGTGTGGGTGGCGGCTGTTCCGCTTTTTAAGGGTTCGTAAGGCTTGCTGGATGCAGTGTTTCACGCATAAACCACAGGAAGTTGCCGGTTGCGGGCATTTGATGCAAAGTCCCGCTTTGGCGTGCCGCCGCTGATACTTCAACCCGCGCGAGATTTTCAGCTTCGTAAATTCGTCCTCAATGCGCCTCGTGCTGTAAGTTCGCTTTCGTTTCATGCGCTGGTTAAATCATTTCATCCGTGTTTTTTTCGCGCGTCGTTTTCGGCTTCTTTACCTTCGCGGCTTTGGCTTCTTCGGCGGCACGCTCAAGATTCAAGGCGAGCAACTTTTCAAGAATTTGTTCATCCGTCAAATCGGCGGGGAACGATTCACGGTAACGGAGAAGTTGTTTGTAAGCCTCGTCGAGGTTTTTCTTTTTGCCCTTGTATTCCCAAGCGAAGCAGTCTTTTTTCCACACGTCGGCAAAACCGCGTTCCGTCGGCTCGCTGGCGTCCGGTGTTTCGTGCAGTTCAAAAAGTTCGGCGTCTTTGACCACGCGCTTTTGAAAACAGAAGAAATCAGAACCGGACGGATCGGCTTCGTTTGGTGTCGGTTGCTCCAGCAAACGGCAGAGGTCAATGAAATGTTCCTGGTACGACGCGGTTTCCTTCGCCTTGGATCGGCCCCATTTCTTCTTGAATTCGGCGGCGGTCATAGCAGCGCAACGAACTCAGCGAGTTTTTCCCGAATCGGCATGACGACCGAGTGTGCGCGGGAAATTTGGCGGCGTCAATTTCCGCCTTCATCAGGATTCCGGCGCGACAAGCCGCGCGTATCTGGTTTCGACACCTCACCTTCCCGGCCCAAGACACCTCATCCGGCTGCGCCTTCTCCCCATCCGATGCGGAGAAGGACAATCGAGGCGGAGAGGAAATCCGCAGAATCAGCGGTCATGCCCGCTACAGGCTGAATGCCAATGACCGGCGGACGGCTCGGCGAGCCGTCCCTACCAAGAATTCGCACGGCAAGAGCGGTTTTGACTCGGTGACCGGGCTGTTGTATCAACCACCGATGGCGGATTTTCTGACAGCGCTCAATTCCGCGCCCCTGCTCACCGATGGCGCGATGGGGTCGTATTTGTTCGAGCTGACCGGGCGGCTGCCCGAAGTGAATCACGTGTATGAAGCATTCAATGCCGACCAGCCTGAACTGATCCGCCGCGTCCACTGCGACTATCTCGCCGCCGGGGCGCGCTGCCTGAAGACGAACACCTTCGGCGCAAACCGCCGGCAACTGCAATCCTTCGGCCTCGAACATCGCGTCGCCGAGTTGAACCGCGCCGGCGTCGCGGTCGCGCGGGCGGCGGCCACCGAGTTTTCCGCCGAACCGGTCTTCGTGCTGGCGTCGGTCGGACCGACCGCCGAACCGCTGACGGAGCCGGCCCTGATTGCGGCCTGTTACCGGGAACAGCTTGAAAGTCTCATCGCCGCCGGCGTGGACGCGTTGCTGCTGGAGACGTTCCATTCGCAGCGCCAGCTCGAACTGCTCATTGATTTGATCCGGTCACTTCCGCAGGCACCGCCGATTATCGCGGAGATGACGTTCAGCCCCAAACTCGAGCCGCGGGCGTTCATTGAACGCATGGCGGAAAAAGGCGCGGCCCTGGCCGGCGTCAATTGTTGCGCGCCGTGGGACGCGAGCGCATTCGTGGATGCCGCCCACGGCGCGCCGTTGCCGTTGTCAGTGATGCCCAACGCCGGCGGCTTCCAGCGCATCGGCAACCGGTTCATGACGTCGGTGAATCCTGAATTTGCCGGCAAGCTGGCGCGCAGTTTGTCGGATCGCGGCGTGCGCTTGATCGGCGGCTGCTGCGAGATGCACCCACCGCACATCCGCGAGATGCACAATTACCTGCGCTCGCGCCAGACCGGCACGATCGTCGCAGACGTCCGCGCCGCGAGCGCCCACCCGCCCGCCGGCAACACAGAGAAGAAACAAAACGGGCCGTTTTCCCGGAAACTCAAGGAAGGCCAATTCGTTGTCAGTGTCGAAATGTTGCCCCCGCGCGGCACGGACGAACGGTTCGTGGCCGGCAAGATTGAGTTCCTCCGGCAACTTGCCGACAGCGGCCTGGCCGATGCGATTGACATCACGGACGGCTCGCGCGGCATTCCATTGATGCCGCCGGGTGATTTTATCCATCTGGCGCGCGCGCGATTCGGCTGGTCCACCGATCGGCTGGAGTTGATTCCGCATTTTACCGGACGCGATTTGAATTTGATGGGCATTCAAGGCCGGCTCATCGGCTACCACGCCAACCGCATTCACAACGTGTTGTTCATCACCGGCGACCCGCCAAAAATGTCGCCGACCTACCCGCGTTCCACGGCGGTGTTCGATCTCGATTCGGTTGCGATGATCCGTTTCACGCACGCCTGCCTGAATGCCGGCGTGGATTTTGGCGGCGCGCCGCTCGGCAAACAGGCTGACCCGCGCACGCACTTTACCATCGGCACCGGTTGCGAGCCGGAAGCCGCCGACCGGAAACGCGAACTGGAACGGCTCCGGCAAAAACTCGACCACGGCGCCGACTACGTCATGACCCAACCGGCCTTCCATCACGAACCGCTGGCGGCGTTGGAACCGTTCCGCGCCCGCTGTCCGATTCTCGTAGGCGTGATGATTCTCAGCAGTTTCGAGCAGGCGCAACGCCTCGCCCAGGTGCCGGGCGTGATTGTGCCCGACGCGATTTTGCAGCGGCTCGCCGCCCACGCCAACCCGGCTGATCAGGCGAAAGTGGGACAGGACATTGCCAGCGAACAAGTTCGTTGGGTCGTACGCGAAGGCTGGCCGGGAATATATCTGATATCGCCCGGCACAACCTCCGTGATACAGCAGGTGCTGGAGGCCGGTTTGCGTTAAACTCGGAAACTGGACGCGAGGCGCGTCCAGCCACACCCGGGGCGGGTGTGTTCCCCAACGCCGGTCTTCGGGTCAGAGACCGGCCAGGATCCGTTCGACCTGTTGGGCGGGCACATCGAGCGAGCCTTCAGTCCAAACGACAAAATCGGCGCGGGAGATTTTCTGCTCAACCGGCCACTGGGCGGCGAGACGCCATTGGATTTGCTCCGGCGTCCAGCCCCGACTCAGCAGCCTTTGGCGCTGTGTCGGGGCGGAACAGGCCACGCAAATGATTTTGTCAAAGCAGGATTCAGCCTGCGTTTCGAACAGCAGCGGAATAACCACGACTGCCAACGCGCGGTTTTCCCCGCGCCAGATTTCAATTTGGGCGAGCCAGCGTTCGCGGATGCGCGGGTGAAGAATGGTTTCGAGTTTTTTGCGCGCCGCGGCGTCAGAGAATACGATGCGCGCCAGTTCATCGCGGCGGAGCTGGCCGTCGGGGGCAATAATGTTTTTCCCAAAGGCGGCCTGGATTTCGTTCAGGGCGGGCTGGCCGGACTCAACGAGTTGCCGCGCGAGTTCGTCGGTGTCCACGATTTGTGCGCCACGCTCGCGAAGGAATTGGGCGGTGACGGACTTGCCCATGCCAATGCCGCCGGTCAGTCCGAGGAGTTTCATCAACCCCATGATAAAGCCGGATTTTTTTTGCGCGACGAGAAATTTGCGCGATGCCTATAATTCCATACTGCACCAATGGCGTGAATCAATCGCGCCCGACCCGGATACGATAGAAGCGCACCGGATTGTTAAAATTGATCGCCACCCGTGCCACCGGGGTCCGTGTCGAATTCACCCGGCCACAAGGGGGGTGAGTAAATTTGATCCGATATTCGTTCGGCAGTATTTCAGCCAAATCACGGACTGCTTACCCGATAGAATGCCGGACCGAAGGTGGCGGGTGTGTCCGTGTAAGAAAGCGGACCGCCCGCCGCTCCGCCCGCAGGATAATTCGTTACAATGGCCGGCCAGTTGATGGAGGAACCGTTCAATACATTGGTCTTGCGCACGGAATAGGTCGCGCCCGCTGTCGCATTCCAACTGAGAACAAACGAAGGTCCACTGGAAATATAGGCAGTGCTGGAAATGACGATATTGGGCGATACCCCACCACTGCCCAGACCCACAAAGGTCACCACACTTTGAGCCGGAATGAGGTAGGTGAAGGACGAATTGGTGACCGGGATGGACGAAAGATTGGCGAGCGAATTGGTGGCGGAGGTCATCCATGGCGTCACCGACGCGGCGTTGAAATTCGTCAGATAGAAAGTCTGGGTCACATCCACATTGGCGTTGGTATTGACAGCAACAATGGCGAAATTCATGGAGTTGGTATCCCGGTAGGCGCTGACCGACAAGGCGCCGCCAATGTTGGTGACGCCGAAACGATAGTAACCAGGGCGGACAAACCGGCTGAACTGGGCCATGACAAACCCGCGTTTTTGGGGCACGCCGGACGCGTTGACCAGCCCGTTGGCATCGCCCAGACACTTCCACCAGATATAGGCGCTCATGTTCCCAACCGTCAGGCAATCATGTATCTGTTGGGCAGTAGCGACGGCCGTGCCGATGGTCTGGTCGTTCACCAAATATTCCGTCATCCACGTGGGCTTGCCCTTGTTGTGGGCGTTGGGATAATCCACGATAGTATTCACGCCGTACAGATGCCCGCCAATGAGGCTAACATTCGCGGCGGCGATGGGATCGTCAAGCGTGGGATCGGAATAGCTGGTGTTGTAACTTTCCGATTCGGGCATCAACACCGGCGCATTGGTGATGGCTGAGGCGTTGGTGTGACAAAAAGCCTGGAGTTGTGCCGGCGTCCAAACACACGACTCATAATTGACGTTGGCGTCAGGCTCGTTTTGAATTGAGATGGCCGCCAGCGGGGCGCCGTTCGTGGCCATGTGGGCGGCAAAGCCGTTCAGGTAATTCGCATAATTGGAGTATTGCGACGGGAGAAGCGAGCCTTCGACGATATTATTGTTGTCCTTCATCCCAGTTGGCGGAGTCCACGGCGTTGCCAATACCCTGGCGCCGCGCACCACAGCGTTGCTGGCATCCAACAGCGCATTGGCCCAGTTGGTGGTTGGGTCAATCCGAATCCGCAGCAGAGTCAATCCCAGTTGATTGGCGTTATTCGTATTGAAGAGCGTGTCCGCGTTGGTACTGGCCACCGGATCAAGCGATCCCGGGCTCAGAAACACGACCCCGCCGCCAAAGCCGTCTATCCGTTGATACGAGGTCTTCCAATCCACCGTACCACTCTGGTTAACGACGATGTCCGGCACCTGGCTCATACTGCCCACGAAATTAGTGGCCATGAATTGTTCCGGCGTCGGCGTAGGACTTCCCGGCGGGGTAAAACCAAGATTGACGCTGCGAAAATACATTTTCAGGTTGGAAGCGACCTGGATCGAGGCCGTGACTTCCGCGGCACTCGTGAACTGGGACAGGTCGAGCGTGTTCATATACATGCCGTTGCTCACCCCGGTGCCGTAGAAATAGAAGAGCGGGTATTCAGTATTCGTGAAATTCTGGGGCGACAACACCAACGTGCCAATCGCCACGTTGTTGGAGAAACCGGCCCAGCGTGGCCCGCGGTCCTCCCCCGCCCAAGCAGTGTCAACCTCGGTAAAATTTCCGGATGCGATGTTGGTGATGGTGGTGCCGAGCAAATCCCCGGTTGCCGGTTTGGTCCACAAATTGAATCCGTTGTAACAAGTGAAAGAATCAGCCGCGCCGTTGTCGGACAAGTTCGTCGTCACGTTGAAATTCAGCGCACCGTTGGCAAAGAGGGCCGAGGGGTCAATCAGCAGCGTGCTGGCGGAGAGATTGATATCGTTCGCCGAATAAATCGAATAAGCGAATCCAAAAGTGGGAGGGCCGGTAATTTCAATGGACCGGGCGGTGGCGGAGAAATCGCCGGTAAACGTGTAGTTGATGCCGTTGTTAATCTGCAGGTCGAGGCTGTCAATTGTTTGATCGCCCGAAATAATGATTCCGCTGTTGACAAATTCCACATAAGGCACGGCGGTGTCGTCGCCAAAATGCGCGTCGTTCGGAATGAACAGTTCCCCGTTATTGGTGAAATAGAGCAGGTTGGGCGCGTTGGCATAGGTCCAATTCTGGACCAAGCCGGAAAGGGTCAGGTTGCCCAGCAGCGTGAAAGATTGCCCATCGAGCAGAAACGAGTTGGCAACCGTCATGGTATCGCTGAGGACGATGTTGGTGCTGTGCAGGAGCAAATCATAAACCGTCACCGGCGAACTGCTCTGCAACTGGCTGGCATCCACCAACCAAGCGTACAAACCGACTTGAACGGTATTCGTTATAAACGCGGGGGTGACATTGGGTGGAATGTTGGTGTCCACAAAATAGTTGGTCGTCACCACATTATATTGATTGGTCCAAACGGCGCTCCACTCCGAAACGGTCCCGTTTATTCCACTGCTAAGAGACGAAGCCGTGGCGAGGTTGGAGACGTTCAAAAAGCCATTGGTCGAACCGAGATTAAAACTGAGGTTGCGGAAATTTATGATGGCAGTCTGGCTGTTCACCACCTGATTTGCTTGAATGATAAGCGCCCCGTCACCCTGCACGCCGGGACCCGCCGGTTGCAGCAGTTGGGCATGGTCGAGGTTCAAGACATCAGCGTAGATATAAATCCTCCCCGCCGCGTTGGTAAAGGAGAGATTACCATTAACCCCCTGCCCTGAAAGTCCATTGTCCACCAAAAAGGAATAGGCGGCATAGCTGGCGGCACTGACAATGCGACTGCCCCAATTGGTGTCGTATAAAAAGTTGGCGGGCACGTTCGTCCGGCCGGGCGAGCCGAGGGAACCGAATGTCCGCGCCACAATATAATTGGTCGGCCGGTAAGTCGGGGCGCCGCATTCGTCCAAAGGGGAAATAAAACTGTTGGGGAGAAGTCCCCGGGCCGGATCGGACGCCAAGGTATCCACCAGATACACCGAACCTCCGGACGCTGAATTCGACAACTGCACGTTTGCGGTGCGGAAAAGATTCGTAGGACTTGCGCTGGGCGTGAAGCCGATGGCCGGTGTTATATTGGCATTGCTGCTCGTTAAGACGAACACCGCCTGGTGAATGATATTCGTGGTTATCAGGACACTCCCTGTCGAACCGCCTGCATTCGTATATGTCACCAAAATTGAACCGACCACAATGTTGGTGGAATCGGCCTTGGTGGGCGCGAAACTCAAAAAGCCGCCGTTGACCGTTATGCCCGTATTACACTTGTTCGTCACATCAACCGACGGCAACGACGAGGAAGTTGCATTCGTCCCATTCCATGTCGCGGAGCTGTCCAAATTAGTGGAGGCCGTCCCCCAATACTCGTCATACACGGCCAAATCCGCCGTAAAGTTTGTGCTGCCGTTGGAGCTGCCGTTCCCGGGAACCGGCGCAATCTCCAAGGTGCTGCGGGAAATATTTACATCCGTGCCAACCAACCTGATTTCACCATAGGCATCCGCCTGCAGCAGGCCTTTGTTGACGAGGTTGGTCGCCGACACCCACAAATAGTCCACATGAGATAAATAACTGGAATTGTTAACTTCGATTGGATTTTCCACCGGGCCGTTGTTCGCTTGAATCGAAGCGCCGGCGCTGTTATTGACAAAGTTCGCCGACATGCCGCGTCCGCCATTGGGAAGCGGCCCATAGTCAAACTCCCACCCCAACGTGCCGATCATCGAGCCAACGTTGGTGTAGTTGAGGGTGTGGGCGGTTTCATAAGGAACGCCCACATCTTCGGTATCCGTGTTAATATTCCAACTCCCCGAGTTGTAGAAATTGGTCGCGTCAATCTGGGGTATGTTTGCGTTATTAATCGTGCCGTTGTTGATGTAAATTGAATCCGTGGCCATCCCCGCCAACGGACACAAAATCAACCCAGCCAACAGCGATAATGCTTCAGTCTGAAGCCGCCGGTCGGATTTGGAAAAATATGTCTTCATTTGACAGTCGCTGCTTAGTGAACCGTGATCGAATAATTCATTTGCACCGAGCGGGCGCTGGAGTCATTCATTTGAACCGTAAAATCATACGTGCCAGCCGGGTTGCTTGCGGGCGTGCCGGAAATTACAGCAGTTGATGACAGGCTCTGCAGGCTCAACCCGGTCGGCAAGGCGGGCGAGTTCGTCGCCAGCATCCAAGTGTAAGACGGCCCGCCACCGGTGACCGAAATTGTGACGCTGTAAAATACTGTATTGGTCGCATCCGGCAACGTCGGCGGAGATATTTGGATCAGCGCCTCGCTTTCCAACATGGCAATGCTGGTGCCGTTGGGATAAACGGTCGGTTCGTTGGTCGAGCCGTCAAACGAAGCCCAGATATATCCGTCGACGTTGCCGGCTGCCGCCTCGGTCAAAGTGGTCGGAGATAGGTTTTCCAAAACCGGGCCGACTTTGTTAAAAGTAATCGTGGTGGGCGGGTCAATGGTTCCCGGTCCGGCAAGGTTGGGCAGGATAAAGTTCAGATTGAAATTAACGTTCCGGTTATAGACAGGATCAAAATCATTAATTGTGGCCGGACCGGGCAATATATCTGCCGCGGAAAATAGAATGTCGGGCTGGGTCAGCACTCTTTGGAACGTCTGAACCGTGGCCTGGCTGCTGTCGGGCGGCACAACCGTCATCGTGTAGGTGTTCGTAATTGGATTAATAAAATTGCCGGTAAGCGGATCAATGTTTTCGTCGGGCACGCGCACGAATTGAATTCTTTCAATGCCTTCAAACTTCCCGGTGGTTGAATTTGTGCCGGGGGAACCGCCGATAAATTCGCAAGGCGCCACCAGCAAAGTATGATTCGTTGAAACGATGACCGCGTTCGTCGAGGTGATGATGGTTGTGGTTCCGTTGGGCGTATTGGTGAAGGTCCCCAAAAAATTTGTGATGGCAGACACTTGGGTGGACACGGTGGCCAGGACGTCCAACCCGCAGAAATTAGTGGGAACGATAAAAAAATCTCCCGAAACGATATGGTTCGTGACGGTGATGGAGCTGGTGGTGGTGTTGGTGATGGGCGCGCTGCCATAGGGCGCGCCAATGGGCGGCGCAATCGTGGTGGTTTGAATCTGATTTTGAACCAGGGTATTGGTGAACCGGGTGTTGATCACCACGTTGGCAAAGGTGTAGGTAAAAGTGCCATTGAAATTGGTAATGACGCTGCTGATCACCAGTCCCGGATAAAGCGCCTGTAGCGCAGTGGGATTGTTGGTCAGCGACGCCAGTACCAGAGCCGTGAGATTGGACGTGGTCAATACAAACTCGTCGTTGATATTGGTGGTGGTCAGGCCGCCGCCGCTTAATGCCGTGCTGTTGGGCGCCACACTTTCCGTGTTTATGTTGTTTGCACTGTATAGAGAACGCAAACCGGCCACGTCGTCCCGGGTCAAGCCGGTGTAAAAAAATCCGTTTTGCAATGCACCCGCGGCCATAAACCCACCGGACGCGACCGGTTGACTAAATACCAAGGCATCAGCGGGCACTTCAACCGCGTCGGTATCAGGCGGCGCCGGGATTTGATCGCAAGAGTCAACGGGAATGTAATAAGTATAAAGTTCGCCGTTGACGTAACGCGAATATTGAAGCTGAGTCAACGGACTGGCAACGATGTCGAAATTCCTCGGGACCACCAAATAATCCATATCGGCGGGACAGGGGGGAACAATTCCTGGTTCGTGAAAGCGGTTGTGCAAGACCCATACATAGCGGATGGCGTCGGCCAATCCCATCTGTTCCATCATCAGAGCCAACGTCGTTGATTTCAAATCCCTCAATTCCACAGCTTCCAAACTATAATTTTGCGACTGCGATTGCAGGGGAAATTCCACCAGATTGCTGCTGTAACTGTCCACATTGGTGAGCGCATTCAAAACGCCGAAGGCCTGATCCACGGCCTGTTCGCCATTGACACCGAAGAACGTGGCAAAATTTTGGTCGAAGCTGTAATAAACCACCGGCGTATTCCGGCGATATCCTTCGCCGATGTTCTTTGGCCCTATTGCAAGAGTATCATAACCCAAGTATGGCGGGGCGCCCCTATATGTAGGAATCGGATTGAAGCCAATCGTCTCCACCTCCCACAGATCGCCGAAGGTGGCGGGAACGCCAGTGTACGCCGCGCTCGGCCCCAACAAGGAAAATGCCCAGATGGATTGGAGGCTGAACACCAATCCGACAACCCACAGAAGTTTTTTGATTGTTTGCCGCATACAAATCTCATTGGTACAGGAGCACGACGCGGTAATAACCCGCCGAACCGCCCCCGACATTCATTGAATCACTCGGCTCCGCCGCAAACCGCGGCGCGCCCAGATTGCTCCAAGACATGAAATTCGTTGTCATCTGCACCTGATACGTCAGGCCTGGTTGCGTGTTCCAACTCAGGAACAGCCCTTGCTTCGTCTGGGTCAGGACCGTTTGCAGCCAAGTGCTGGGAACGAGCGGATTGCCGCCACTCAGGAAAATTTGCAGGAGCGCTGGCCCACCCGGAGTCACCGGCGTGTTCGGAGCCGGCCAGTTATATACAACGCCATTGCCGTTGAAAGTGACGGTCAAGCTGCCATAAAACCCGGTCATCCACTCAAAAGGAATGCCGCCCCAGCTTTGTCCGCTCCACGTCGTGCCGGCAGCCGACGGCGAAATCGGCGAGCGGCGTTCATCCGTTGTCACATAATCCAATTGGAAGGAGTGCGTGCTGTTGGTCGTCAAACCATTCGCCGCCGTCATGGTCCAGACATTGCTCGTCGTCACCACCATGGGCGTTATTGCGCCGTCCACATAAACTTCGTAGTTGGAAACGGAAATTCCGAGCAACGTCGGCCATGAAACCTGCAACTGCGGCTGATAAACGTTGTTGCTCAACACAAACGGGGCCCAGACAAACGGCGCGGCCATCGGCGGCAAAAGCGCCGACACATTGATGTAACGCTGCGCATATAAATCAAAGAAATACGGCGCGCCGGTATAACTGGTCCAAACCACGAGAAACTGGCTCACGCCATCCGAAGCCACCGCCGGCTGCATTTGCGAACTGACGGTGGTGGTGTTGACCCGGAATTCAGTGCCGAATTCCGAGCCGTTCCCGCGCAGGAATTGTCCATAAGCACCCTCGCGGGAGCCGTCCTGCGCGAGGCTCGTCCACACAATCAAATAATCCGTTCCCAGCGAACTGATGCGCGGCGCGTATTGATCGCCAAAAAGATACGTGTTCACGCGGACAACCGTGCCGCCACTGCCAGCGCCCGCGCTGGTGAATGGGCGCGCGTAAATATCCAGGCTGTTGGTCGTGGGGCTGGTCATGTCGTGCGCGTCCCAGGCAATCATAAAACCACCGTCAGTGCCGGCAGCCACGCTGGGGTGAGCGCACGGATTTGAATCGCTATTGACCAAAAATTCGCCGCCGGAAGCCACGGCATTGGTGCCGGAAATGGTGAAAAGCAGCGCGTAGATGTCAATGCTCGGATAAGCCTGTTGATTCGGCGGCACGGCATTGGCATTCGGCGCGCCGACGACGCGTTCCTGCTCGGACACCCAGGCCACGACGAATCCGCCATTGGCCAGCGCCGCCACCGTGGGTGTGCGCTGGTTGTATGTGGTAAATTGATTGATTAAAAACTCGCCACCGATTTTTTGGCCGGCCGGCGACAGGATTTGCCCATAAACGTCCTGCATGCTGTCGGGACTAGCTTCATCGAAACTGCCCCAAACGATCACGACGTTGCCGTTGGTAAGCGTGGCGACGGCGGGATTGATTTGGAAATTGTTCGTGAAGGTGTTGACCAGCACGTCGTTGGTCGTCGTCCACGTGTTGGTCGGAGTCAGGAACCGCGCGTAAATGTGCTGGTTCAACCCCTCCACGCCGCCCTGCCAGACGAAAACCGCACCCCCACCCTTCAACAACGCCACGCGCGGATTTTCCTGATCGTTCGTGCCCTGGACGTTCACGCGGAAGGTGCTCAACGTGCCGGACAGCGTGCTGTCCAAACGCCATGCGCTCACGCCCCAACCACTGCCGTCCGTGATATTATCCTGCCAAACCACAAAACCGCCGGTTGGTGTCACCGCCACGTCGGGCCAAACCTGGTCGCCGGGCAGGGAGCCGATGATGGCGTATTCAGTTCCATTGGTGGTGTAATAAGCCTGGCCAAAAACGGCAGCGGGAAGCGTGAACACCAACCCCCAGCAAAAGCGAACGGCGGTCTTGCAGGTGAACGACAACGACGACATAAATGGTTTCCCCAACTTTAAACACGCCTGATGTGTTTGTCCAAAAATTACTTCGGCAAAACGCGACCGTCGCGGCACGGGTTTGCCTGCCGCGACCATATTTTCAATCCTGCTTCTCAAATTCATTTTTCTAAAAAATCAAAACCGCCTGCCGCTCGGGCGCAGATTCTTCCAGCGCCGCGAGCATTCCCTTGAAGCCCCAGCGCCGATACAACTCGCGCAACCGCCCGGCATCGGCCGGTTTTTCCACCAGTTCGTCTGGCAAAAATTCGCACGGCAAATCGTCCCGCAGCCTCACCAGTTCCCGGTTGCGTTGAACCACACCCGCCGCATCGCGCAACGCCGCCCGTAATTTTTCCGACTTCACTTCGTCCAGTCGCGCATACAAATGCGCGACCGAACCAAATTGTTTCAGCAGCTCAACGGCGGTTTTTGGCCCCACGCCGGACACGCCCGGAATGTTGTCCACACTGTCGCCGGTCAAACTCAGCCAGTCCACAACCTGCGACGGCTCCACCCCGCTTTTGGCCCGGACCTGTTCATCCGTCCACACCGTCTCACTTTTGTCGTTCGAATTCAGCAACCCAATCCGCGCCGACACCAACTGCATAAAATCCTTGTCGGAACTGGCAATGACCACCGTCATGCCCGCATCCGCCGCGCGCCGCGCCAGGCACGCGATGTAATCGTCCGCTTCCACGCCCTCACGGCAAAACGAAGCGACGCTGGCCGCTTTCAAATAATCGCCTATTTCGTCCAACTGCGGCTTCAAATCGTCCGGCATTCCCGGCCGCTGCGCCTTATACCCCGGCAAAACCGAAACCCGCTCGGCGCTCAGTCCGCCATCCCATACGGCGATCAAATGCGTCGGCTCAATGGCCGAACGCATTTTCGCCAGCATCTTGACGAAGCCGTAAATGGCATTCGTCGGCCGCCCCGATGGCGAACGCAAATTGCGTATCGCGTGAAACGCGCGATAGGCGTAAGCGTGACCGTCAATAATCAGCAACCGATCCACAAATTCTTCCGGGAGTTCACCTCCCACCTGCCGATTCATCCACTTTTCACGAACCGGCGACTGCGCCCCGGTCATTTCGTCATCGTCGCCGGGCCGGGTTGAAAGGTCTGGCCTTCGACCACGGGCTGCGGCGGGATGGCACTTTGCGCAAACGGCAATTCGTCATCCGTATGCACGCGGTTGCCGGCCGGATCCACCATGGTGGCTGTGACAAAAATCATCAAATTTTTCTTGGTGGTGCTTTTGCTCTGGCTCTGAAAGAGGCGTCCCATTAACGGTATGTCACCCAGAACGGGCACTTTGTCCTTGGTGCTCGTAACACTGGAGGAAATCAATCCGCCAATGACGACGGTTTGGTTGTCCCAGATGTTCACGGTGGTAATGACCTGCCGGACGGTGAAATCCGGCAGGACAATCGGCAATTGCACGACGTTCAGACCGGTGGTGACATTGGGAATGTTCGGCGGCGTGTCATAGCCGTTGAAATCCGTCAGCGACGGTATCAAGGTGAGGTTGATCGTGCAACCGTCGGACAAGACGTAGGGCACGACGTCCAGAATCGGGCCGGTTTCCACCTGCTGCACGGTGACCGTGATGGCCGAAACTCCCGGCGTGAATGTGTTGTTCTGTGCGCGGGCCACACTGGCGGCAGCCAAACCGGCACACAGCAACACCAACAGTTTGCAAATTTTATTTGATTTGAGAGTTTTCATACTTCGTCGTTGCCAAATTATGGAGTCGTGCCCGTTCCGGTCGTCGTAGTCGCGGCCGTGCCCGCTTGGAAGCTAAAGCCCGTGACGACGTTGATAATCTGCGTCGCCCGCATCTGCGTCTGTCGTCCGCTGATGGTAACCACTTCCGGCTCAGCCAAGGTTTCAATTCCGCTGCGCTGCTCCAAGGCGTGAAGGACGACGCGGAAATTGGGGTCGGTCAGAATGCCTGTGACGGTGGCCAAGGCAGGAGCATTAAGCGGATTACGAAGAGCAGAGAGGGTCTGACCGGGTCCGCTGATAGTTTGATCATTGCCTGAAGCGGGAATCAAGCTGGAAACCGTATTGCCGGGGAAAGCGCCAAGCGGGTTGGCGGATGAAACCGGCACGGTGAGCGAAGGCGCGCTGCCGCCATTGGCGATGACCGAGCCGTTGATAAAATTCCCCAAATACCAGTCAAAACCAAGGGCATTCTGATCTTGTTGTTGCACTTCGATGAACCGGGATTTGATGTGGACTTGTGGGGCCACTTGATTCAAAGCCTGAATGGCGCGTTCAATGGTGTCCAAGTCCGACAACGTTGCCCTCACAAACAACAAGCCCAAACGGTCATTAAAAAACACCGCTTTGCCCGGGGGATTAGCCATATCAACCCCCAGAGTGGTGAAGAAGTTTCTCGCCGCCAGACTGACATCGGAAGCAAGATTGACCGTGGTGATGGAACGCAAACCACCACCGCCAGTAACACCACCACCACCACCACCAGCACTCGTGCCGCTAACAGGATTGACTGTGCCTTGACCGCCGCCACCGCCGCCACCGCCGCCACCGCCACCGCCGCTGCCGCCTGTGCTACGAAAACCTCCCTCTCCGGGAGCTGCATTCACTACGGCGATAGCTGAACCACTGTTTTGACCACCGCCCCCCCCACCGCCGCCGCCACCACTGCCGCTCCCGCTGCTGTTAACCGAGCCAAAGCTGGCGGAACTGACGCTTTCCAAGCCCGAATAAAAAGTGTTCGGATCCACTTTGAACGTCCGCATGTAAAGTTGGGGAGTTTCCGCCCCTTTGCTGGAAAAGACAACGCCGTAATCCAGTATCGAGTATTTGATGGGGTGGTCGGCCACCATCACAATCGCGTCCAACAAATCCGCCAGGCGCACGTCGGTCAAATTCAATTTAATCACAACTTGATCAACCGGCGTTACTTCGCCGCCAGCGGCAGAGGCCGGTGCTTCCGGCAATCCCGTGGCTGGATTAACAATCGCGGCACCGCCGCCCGTACCGGGAAAGGCTGAAGCGGCGACCGCCCCGGAAGTGTCCGGATTGGGATTGACCAGGAAATTTATTCCTCTTTTCTCCGGATCGCGCATTTTGGCCTGCTCGCTCAATTGGCGGATGACTTCGCTCAACGGCAGGCCGTCGTAAGAAATGTTGTCGAAGCGGAAGCGGTTGAGTTTGTTGACGATGGCCTCACGACCGGGGCCGGTGTGGGTCAAATTGGTTTCAGCATAGGGATTAGGCATCGGCAAGGGGTTGCGCGGCGTTGGCTGAACCCATGTTTTTTCCACCTGCTCCATGCGGGACTGGGTGTCCACCGTATGCTGGAGCGCGTCGCGGCTGTACCGCGCTTGTTTGATCAGATTCAAATAATAAAAGGCGCCGATATTGTCCGGGTCCAATTTCAGCGCTTCCCTTAATTTGGCCTCGGCTTCTCCCAATTTGCCCATTTCGTATAGCAGCTTCCCGTCGCGCACCAGTGTGCCCGCGTCTGTTTTGTCATTCACGAGGTAAGGAATTTGTTGCACCGTTGCCTTATCGGGCATTTTGCCCTTCATGGCGGCGAGCATCTGGTCGTTCTGCTTTTTGAACGCGAGCGCGGCGGCGTTTTGCGGATCCACTTTCAACACCTGAATGACTTCCGTGTCGGCTTCATCAAAATTGCCCCGGCTTTGTGCCTGGCGGGCGAGCGTCAGACGGGTGGAGGCCAGTCCTGAAATGGTTTGCGCCGCCTCAACGTCAATGCCTGAACCGATTTGTTGCACCAGCGCGTAGGCTTCCTGGTAAAGCTTGGCGGCGCCGGCCAAATCTCCACGCGCGGCGGCACTTTTGGCGTCCACCAACTTTTGGCGCAGGACGATGGTGTTGGCCTGTCGCAACACCGCCTCGGAAACAGCCATGTCCTCGGGGCTGCTGGTTTGGGCCGGTGACGTGGTGGCGGAAACCGCCAGCAAAATAAATCCGAGCGAGAGGGAAACTGCCTTTCTCATGGTGTGTTTCAGGTTCGTCTTACATCAGCGTTGTTCAACCGGAATGTTTTAGCACTCAGGGCGTATAACGCAACGTCCATTTTTTTTGGTTTGACTGGGCGGACAATACCACTTCGTTCGAGTTGATGTCAACGATTGTGTAATCATCCCCGGCAAACCTGAAATGACTGCCGATTCGTTGGCCTGACCAGCTTCTGTTTTCGAGATCGTACTTCAAATCCGCTGTATAGCCATCCACGCGCCGAAAGGGCTTGTCTTTCGACAAATTATTCGTCTGGCCGGTGTCGGCCAATATCAAAACCAAATAATCCGGATTTTCAGGCGGGCCTTTGACCTCTTTAAGGGTGAAAACATCTTTCTTCGCATCGTCCATCGAGACAAAACGCTGCTGTTTGTGGCGCATGGCTGGATTCGCCGCTGCCTGACGTTCCACGCTGATGACGTAGCGTGCGCCAAACTCGTTCGTCTCAACTGAATCCAAAGTCAGCGCCGTGTAAAGCGGCGTGATTTTGGTGACGACAGCGGCTTGCGGGGTGGTTCCGGTCGCTTCGATCAGCGTGCCGGCCGGCGTTCTTTGCCATTCGACCGGATTGAAAAGTTTGTTCGTGGTGTCGAAGTCCAACTGGTAGGGCGATTGCAACCGCCCGATGACATTGCTTTGCCCCGTCAAATCAAGATTCGGCAGTGCCACGACTTTGCCGCTGATAATGCCCTCACCGATTTCCCTGACTTTTTCCTGCTCGCTGGGAATGATCAACGCCATGAACACAAGCGCCCCGACCAGGCCCAACAACACAACGCTGAGCAGGATTTTTTCGTAATGTTTTTTAAGGAAATCCATGCGCTTATTTCTTCGGCAATAATTTCACAATCTCAATCTCGATGGTTGCGCGCAACAACTGTTCCTGCAACACCGTCTGTAACCCGCCCTTGCCGGGCATTGCCCCCGGCATGGGCGTGGGCGGCGGCGGCGCTCCCATGCCCATGCCCGGGCCCCCCCCCATCAGAGCCGCACCCGCCGGCTGGACATTGATGCTTTCGACGATGAATCCGTGCGGCGACGAGGCAAAACCGGCAAGCGTCTGCGCTATTTCCGGGCTGAAAGCGCGGAATGTGACCGTGTAAGGCGTCAGTACCGCCAACTCGGTGGTCACGGAATTATCGGCCAGATAATCCGTTTGCGGCCCGCTCACGTCATCATCCGACACACGCACGCGTTGGATACCGTCCAACTGGTTGACGCGCGCCGCAAAAAGAATTTCCGAAATGTCTTTCACTTCGCCGAGTTGCGCCGCCAGCGCGCTCAGGCTGCCGGGGGCAAATTTCACCCGTGAGCGCTGCGCTTCAAATGAAAAGCTGTATTGGGGCAGGACGCTGACGTTGGCATTGGTAGCTTCCCGTTGCAACTGGTCAATCGTCCGGTGCAGCGCGTCCGCAAACAATTCGTTCGAAATCAGGCCGTTGGTCGAATTGGGAATTGGCGCAATTGGCTGGAAATAATTTCGCGCCTGGCGAATCCAATCGCGGACTTGGGCTTCTTGTTGTTTGGCGGTTTCGATGTTGTTGATTTTGTCGTTGCCCGGCGAAGGTTTTTGGTTGGTCAGTTCCCGCAACGTGTTGTAAACCTCGTTCAATTTGTCAAACGCCACCGCGTTGCGCTTCCAGCTTACGTAATCGTAAAAGCCCGCCGCGCCCAGCAATCCCAGGGCCAGGACGCCGCCGATCACAAAAAACAGGTTTCGCTTGATCCAAATCATATTATAATTTCAGCGGATTTAGCGGCGCGACCATGATGCTGAACGTGAACGTGCTGTTGGCATCCACCGGCGAGATTTGCGCGGAAGATTGCACCGACTTGGGATCGAACACCGGGCTGCCTTTTAATTCACTTTCGACGGCATAAACGATTTCATTGTTTGCCGCGGAATCAATACCTGAGAGATCCACTGCGCGGCAGATCAAAGTGATGGGATTGGTCTGTTCGTTCGATACCCCGGGCGTTGCTCCGTTGTTGTTAGGATTCGATGGGGACATTGCGTTTGCGCCGGGATTTCCCAGATTCGCCCTTGTTGTCATTTGTTCAACCCAAATGCCGGCCTCCATTCCCGGCCTCTGCGCGACATATTTTTTCTTGACGTCGTTCTCGGCCCGGATGAGCGCGCGGCGCAGTTCGGCCAGCACGTCACCCCAATAATATCGCTCCTCCATCCATGTCGTGATTTCATTCGCTTCCTTTTGAGTTGCCAGAAGCTTTGAATAGGCACGTTTGATCTGGTCAGCCCTGGCTTGCAACTGTTGCACCTTCGGCTCCAAGTTCGCGATTTCGTTCTCTTTGGATCCCGCCAATTGTTGGAACAAAAATCCCACTGCGAACGCCACCCCCGCCAAACTCAGCACCGTGCAAAAGAAATAGGGTTTCTTCTCGTTGAACGCCCGCCAGCGCAACGTGCTCTCCGGCATTAAATTCATTTCCACCGGACAGTGCGCCAGATTCCGCAAACCCAGACCCACGACTTCGCCGAGTGAATGCGCCACGCGCGCGAGTTCCTCCAGATTTACCGCCGGATCAATCTGCACGTTGCGGAAGGGATTGAAGTATTCGACCGGCACGTTCAGTTTCTCCGCGAAAAACTGCGCCGTGTAAGGCATGATGGACGCGCCACCGGACAAAAACAGGCGCTGCGGCGCCGATCCGCTTTGTTGCCCGCGATAAAACTGTATCGTCTGGTTGACCTGGATGTGCAGCTTGGTCATGAACTGCCGCGCGATTTTGGAGATGGCCGCCTGGTTCGGATTTTCCGGTTCCTCATACGCGCCGCCCAGACTGACAAAGCCTTCGGCCACCTTGATTTGCTCGGCAATGCCAAATTTCAATTTGGCCTCGTTCGCAAAATCCTGCGTGATGGCATTCGCCCCCAGATTGATGCTGCGGGAAAAAACCTTTCCTTTTTCGAAGAACAGCAGGTTGCTCGTCTTGGCGCCAATGTCCAGCAGCATCGTGCAATCTTCCAAGTCGCCGTAATTGTAACGGAAGGCGTTGCAGAGCGCCGCCGGCGAGGCGTCGCACAGGTTCAGCCGCAGCTTGGCCTGCTCGGCCACACGGAACAAGCCCTCGACCACGTCGGATTTGATGGCCACCAGCAACACTTCGAGTTCGCCGCTGGGCGCCGAGCCGAGAATCTGGTAATCCCACACCACCTCTGCCAGCGGGAACGGCACGTTTTGCTGCGCCTCGTACTGGATGATCTGCGTCACCTTGCCCGCATCCACCGGCGGCAATTTGACAAATTTGGAAAACACATGGAAGCCCGGCGCGCAAACGTTGATGTTTTTGGACTGGAAGTTTTTCTCAACCAGTACCTCCTGAAGCGCCTTGAGAATGGTCGCTTCGCGCGTGCCTTCCTGCGCACCTTCGGGGCCGAGCGGCTTGATGGCAAAACCTTTGAGACGCAATCCGCCGGCTTCGTTGACCTCAAATTCGCCGAGCTTAAGGCTGCCCGCCCCAAAATCAATCGCCAGGAATGACTTGATGTTCAGCATTGTCGCTTGCTTCATTTGCCACCGCAAAACGCCCACACTTTCACCGTTTTGTTGTGGCAGCGCATGCTCATTACGGCAAATTGTTCAAACGGTCAAACCAAATCGCCGAAAAAATGTTCCACCTGGCTGGCCAATAAAACATTGCATCCGGCGTCCGGCTCTGGCTTTATCCCTGCGGCGGGTATGAACCGTTGCCGCATGAAAATTCTTTATTCCGGCCACGTGCAGGGTGTCGGTTTTCGTTATACTGCGAAAACCGCCGCCACCGGTTTTGAAATTGCCGGCGTCGTGCGTAATTTACCCAACGGGCGTGTCGAATTGACCGCCGAGGGCACGCGCGAGGAACTTGAGGCGTTCCGCCAGGCCATCCGTGGCGCGGGACTTGCTGGTTTCATCCGCGACGAAAACGTGACGTGGAGTGAAGCGCAAAATGAATTTCATGGATTTGAGATTGTGCACTAAAAAATGAAATACGCCATCATCGCCGACATCCACGGCAATCTGGAAGCGTTCCAGACCGTTTTGGCCGACATCAAAAGCCAGAACGCCACGCATATCGTTTGCCTCGGCGACATCGTCGGCTACAACGCCAATCCCAAGGAATGCCTCAAAATTGTCCGCGAACTGAATGTCCCCTGTGTGAAGGGAAATCACGACGAATACTGCTCCACCGATGACCGCCTCGAAGGTTTCAACCCCCATGCCGCCGATGCCGTCCACTGGACACGCGCGCAACTCTCGGACGAGGAAAAACGGTGGCTGCGCGACCTGAAATATACCCGCATGGCCGCCAATTTCACGATGGTCCACGCCACGCTCGACGCGCCGCAACGCTGGGGTTACGTCTTCGACAAACTCGCTGCCGCCGCCAGTTTTCCGTATCAGAACACACAGGTCTGTTTCTTTGGCCATACGCACGTGCCCGTCGCCTTCATGCGCGATACCGTTGTGCGCGGCGGCACCTATTCCAAATTCAAAATTGATCCGGCCAAAAAATATTTCATCAACGTCGGTGCCGTCGGCCAGCCCCGCGACAATAATCCCAAGGCCGCCTATGTCATTTACGACATGGACGCCGGCACCATCGAACTGCGCCGGCTGGATTACGACATACCCACCGCTCAGAAAAAAATCCTCGCCGCCGGCCTGCCCGAACGCCTCGCCGAACGGCTTGAGTTTGGAAGATAAACGGGCCGGCCGGGTGATGGGCAGGACAGAGTTCGCTCACATCGGCGTTTGCCACGGCACTTCGTAGATGCGCACGGCGTTGCGAATGCCCTTGACCGTAACCGGAAACATTTCGATGCACGTGCCAGCCAGCGCCGGGTCGCCGCGCAACAAATGGTTGTAGGTCGTGTCGCTGATGATGATGCGGCCGCTGCCGGAAACGTTTTCCAGCCGGGCGGCAAGGTTCACCTCACGGCCAAACACCGTGTAGTTGTATTGGTGCGCTTCCGATCCCATGAGGCCGACGGTGACCAGACCCGTATTGATGCCAGTGCCGAACTGCAGGGCGCGCAACGGCGGCCTGGGCGGCAGGCCGGCGGAAAGCCGCGCGCGGTTTTCGACCTCGCGCGAGGCGTTTTCGGCCAGGCGCTTGTGATTCAATTCATGGATGGCGCGTTGGGCGTCAACCGCGGCACGCACACAGGCCAGCGCGTGTTTTTCGTTGGGCGTCGGCGCACCCCAAAATGCCATCACGCAGTCGCCGATGTATTTATCGAGCGTGCCGCCGTGTTTTTTCACTGCGTCGGCGACGACGGAGAGGTAAAGGTTCACCGTGTTCAGTGTTTCGCCTGCGAATTCATCGAAACATGCCTCCGCCGTGTCGAGGTCCAGTTGCCGTTCACGCACAAATTCCGCGACGCGCTCCTGCATTTCATCCGTCAACGTGGTGAACCCGCGCACGTCGGCGAAAAACACCGTCAATTCACGGCGCGCGCCGCCGAGGGAGAGTTTTTCCGCGTTCAACAACTCGTTCATTACGTCGGGTGAAACAATTTTGGAAAAGACGGATTTTACGCGGCGCTGTTCCCTTTGTTCAAACACGACCCGATAGGTGACGAGGCTCACATGCTCGACCAGCATCGCGCCGGCCATTGGAAAAACGAACGGCAGCCAGTAGCGGAATTGGATGAAAGCAAAAAATCCGGCGCCGACATAAGCGAGCAGCAGCAGCAAAACCGCCGCGCTGGCGGAAACGGCGCGCAGTTGCCAGGTGAGAAAGGCCGTCAGTGCGCCGAGCAAAACGATGAGCGTGATCTCCACGGGCAGCGAAGCACGGCGGACAAACTGGCCGGTGATGACGGAATTGGCGACGTTCCAATACTTGCTGACGAGCAGCGTGTCGCGTTCGAGCGGTGTTGCACCGCGGTCGGTCAGGTCGTTGCCCTGCGCCGCCGAGCCGAAGACGACGAGCTTGCCGCGAAAATAATCGTGCAGGTCATTGGTCTCGCCGCTCAATCGCAGCTTGTCCTGCCTGAGCAAACTTTCAATCGGTGCACCCAACAGGCGGGGATCGTTCGGCGTGAGCCGCCAGTCAATGTAAAAATAACCGTTGGCGTCCACGGGAAGGATGCGTTCGATGCCATTCGGACCGCGTAAAATAATTTTTCCGCGCGGCAAATCCACGTCGGCGTGGTCCAAATCGAGCTTCAATTCCTGCGCGGCCAGGGCGATGCCCATGTGCCAGACGCGTTCGTCGGTGAAGGCTTTGGCCTTGGGCGGCCAGCCGGGCGGGAGTTTGTCGCCGAGAAAATCGGCGAGTTCAAAATTATTTTCCGCGTCCACGGGAATTTCAATTTCGTTGGTCGTGCTGGACTGCGGCAGAATGATTTTGCCGGGGGCAAAACGCGCCTTGGAAATATCCAGCCGGATTTCCGGCCGGTCCGGATCAGGTCTGTCCGCAAACTGCTGAATAATCGGATGCCAGCGGCGGTAGACGCGGAAAGCTTTGACGCGGCGCAAAACGCCGTCCGAATCCTTGTCCGTCGAAATGTCACCGAGCGCGAGCGCGTTGGTCGCGAACAAATCCGGAAGCGTTACTTCGGGCGTGATGGGAATAAGGACATTGCCGGCACGGTGCATCTGCAGCGCGAAAAAGTCGTCGGATTCCGTCAAACCGCCGTTGGCCATCTGCACCGGCGGATGGTCGGGACGCAATTCGCCGAACAGCACGTCAAAGGCGACGGCTTTGGCGCCTTGCGCGGAAAGTTCCTCGACGAGCCGGCCATAAACCTGCCGCGGCCAGTAAAGGCCATAGCTGTATCCGAGCCGGCCGCTTTTGACGGCGGCAATGCTGGATTCGTCCATGTAGACGAAGGCCAGGTTGGTGGCGGCGGGCACGGGAAATTTTTGGGCCGCGCGAACCCGGAGGTCGTAAGTCATCCGCTCCAGCCGTTCGAAGAAATCGAAACGCAGCAGGCGTGCCCCGCACACGAGGCCGAGGACGACGACCGCCAGAATGGCCGGTGTGCGTTTGAGCGGTTTGAAGTTCACCGCGCCCAATTAAACAAAAAACCAGAGCAACTCAAGGCTGCTCTGGTTTTAAAGGGAGGAAATCCGTCAAGGCAATGAACTAACAGGTGGTGCACTAAGGCTAATACTACCAGCACCAGTACTAAAACTACCACCGCTAATTACCGCCGGGACCAACGCAACACCAGCATTACCGGAGGTGGGCGAAATAAAGCAGAAAGTCCGGTCATACGTGAACGAAACGATTTCCACA
>JBEKJN010000006.1:0-24625 GCA_050011235.1 Verrucomicrobiota bacterium
GGTTGGCGGTAATCATCTGCTCGCGCGCGCGTTTGTCTCCTTTCCGGATCCGTTTGGCGAGGACGATTTCCTCCTTCGGCGTGAGCAGTTTCACCTGCCCGATTTCGCGAAGATACAATTGCAACGTGTCACCGTGGAGTGATTCCGATGGAATGGATTCCGCTGGTGCACTGCTTGGTTTCAATGCGGTTCTCATATTGGCCTTATTCTTCAATTGATCTGCCGGTCGTCCGCCTCAAGCTTTGACCGTGAGTCCTTCCAGCCGGGACACAATCGCCTTTTTGCCGGCGGCACCAATGATCCGATCGCGGGCCACGCCCTCGGCAAAATAAAGCAACGTCGGGATGGACTGGATTTGGAAATGCCCGGCCAGATTGGGATTTTCATCCACGTTGACCTTGGCGACTTTTACGCGGCCGGCTTGCTCCGTGGCAATCTCCTCCAGCACCGGGGCGATCATTTTGCAGGGGCCGCACCATTCGGCCCAAAAGTCCACCAGCACCGGCTGGGCGGATTTCAGAACTTCGGCTTCAAAGTTTGTTTCATTCAGTTCGATGATCGATTTCATATCTTCTCCTCGTTGATGGTTGCTTCGCTGTTCGGAAAACGCGGGCCACCGGTTACGCCGCAAGCGCGATGTTCAGACGGCTCTGCCGCACGGATCGCTGATGGGCGTTCCAAGCAGCCACCGCCCGGATTTTCTCCGTTGCGAGGGCGGGGAAAACCAGGTGCGGATACTCCGTTTGCCAGGCGGCCGCCTCGGCTTCATTCAGGGCCAGCCGGACCAGCCGCTCCGGCGCTGTCAGCGCGCGGCTTGCTTCCGCGAAGATCGCCTCTTTGACCGCGGAAATTTGCGCCCGTATTTTCCGGCATATTGCCCGGCATGCGTTCCGGGACCAACCGCCGTTTCCTCGATTTTCAATTGTGCTTATCTGATTCATGTTTCGCTTTCCCTTCAATTATATGTAATATCAACGGTTACATATTCACACAAAAAAAAGAGACTGTCAACCGGTTTTTTTGACGGCGTCCGGACACGCGGCTTTGATCATGCCGATCACCCCGGCCAGGGTGGTTTTCTCCAGGTCCCGTTCCATGGCGTTCTCCGCCGACGCAAAGACCTTGTTCAAAGTCTTCCGGATGCAATGGCCCACCGGGCAGGCCGTGTTGGCTTTTCGGGCGGGGGAGGCAAAAGGCTCAATGGCTTCCACAGCCCGATAGACTTCGGCAAGATTGATGCGGCCGGGGGAACGGCTTAAACGGGAGCCGGACCCGGCTCCCTTGCGGGTCTCCACCAGCCGCGCCCGCTGCAACGACAGGAGGAGCCGCCGGATGATGACGGGGTTGGTGTTGACGCTGCCCGCCAGCATGGCCGACGTGACCGGGTCGCCCTCCTTGTAAGCGAGGACGGCCAGCACGTGCACGGCCATGGCAAAGCGACAACTTGTTCGCATAATCGTTGATTAATGAGTAACCGTAGAGATTACATTTGTCAACTGGAAATCGAAAAAGAGTGGCGTCAGCGGCACGCCTTGTCGCGCCGTAGCGTAGCGCAGTTGGACGAGACGGAGAAAATCTTTGGTGTTCATCATTGTAACTACACTAGCACATTTAAGATGTCGTCTGTTCGTCATTCTGGTTTGTGAAGTTTACTTCTTTTGGCGACCAGACGCGAGCGGATGAGCGCCGACGCCGGCAGTTCCTTCGGTGCGCGCGGTGCCTTGAGCAGCTTCAGGCCGGTTTCGTGTTATCACTCCACCGTCACGCTCTTGGCCAGGGTGCGCGGCTGGGGTCAGACAACCGCCGTCACCTGATATTGGTTTTGCGCGCCGGCGAGCTTTAATTTCAGGACGTCGCCCTGTTTCCGGCCCAGGAGGTGTTCGCCCAGCGGAGATTGCGGTGTAATCACCATGACTTCCCGCTTTTCATGCAGCACCTCCGTGCCTCCCGCCCGGGGGCCGATGAAGTAAGCCGTTTTTTCCGCGTTTAATTCCAGTTCCACGAAGGCCCCGACATCAATGGGTTCGCCGGCCCCAAACTTGCGCGCGTCCAGCTTCTCGAATGCGGCAATGGCACCCTGTATTTCCGCCGCCTGCCGGGATTGTCCCCGGGCCAGATAAGAGGCTTCGAGTCCGCGGGTATCGTATTTGTTCTCGGCCTTGCTCTGCTCGTGCGTGGCTTCAGCACGCGAGGCCTGGGCCGCCCGGAAATAAACCTCCAGTTCGTCCGTCAGCCGGGCAACGATCTTTTTGATGAGCGCGCGTTTGTTCATGCCAGTGCCATGCGAAAGAGTGAGCATATTCCACCGTCACGTTCTTGGCCAGATTTCGCGGCTTGTCCACGTCGCGTTTTCTCGAAGGACTGTCGCCGAGGACAAACAACCAGTGATCCTTGACAGGAATTTCGGGTGGTGCTATTTGGACGACTCCAATGTTCTCAATCCTCTGGCGAAATTTCTGCACAAAGTTAATCAAACTATCGGCGCTTGTTGTGCTAACTGCGTTGGCCAGCCGGCTGGCGGCCCAGACCGGCACCGGGGCCGCAGCGACCGCCCCCGAAAAGGTCGCTGACGGCGTGGTCTTCCACATTGGCGATGGCCTGCTGAAACTCGAAGTCTGCGCCGATGATGTGATCCGTGTCGCTTATGCCAAAGACGCCTCGTTTTTCGGGCGGAAAAGTTTGTCGGCCGGGGGCCGGCGCGATGCCAGAACAAAGTGGTCGCTGAAAACCGGGAATGGCGAGGCGGTCCTGGCCACGGCAAAATTGGAGGCGCACGTTGCTCTCGCGTCGGGCGCGGTCTCATTTTTCGATGCCAACGGGCGGCCCATTCTCTCCGAGAAAAAAGCTGGCCGCACGATGACGCCGGTGATTGTGCAGGGCGAACGGACGTTCCACGTTCGCCAGCAATGGGAGCCGAACGCCGATGAGGCGCTTTTCGGTCTTGGCCAGCAGCAACTGGGTTTGATGAACCTCCGGGGCTACGACCTCGATCTTTGGCAGCACAACGGAACGGTGGCCCTTCCCGTTCTGGTTTCCAGCCGCGGTTACGGAATTTTCTGGGACAACACCTCCTACACACGTTTTGGAGATTTGCGCGCTGCCGTGCCGATTCCGGCGGCGCAACTCTTTGACGCCGACGGCCAGCCCGGCGGTTTGACCGGCTCATATTACGCCGGCAAAAATTTTGACCGGCTGGTCGCCCGGCGCGTGGACGCAAAAATTGACATCGCCGTGCCGGGCGGCACGCCGCAAGCGAACAAATTGATTCATCCCGATTTGCCTGCCAGCGGCGACGTGAGCATTCGTTGGGAAGGCGACGTCATCCCGAACGAAACGGGCGATTACCAGTTCAAAACCTTTTCGAACAACGGCATCAAACTTTGGGTGGACGGCAAACTCGTCATTTCACACTGGCGTCAGGGCTGGTTGCCATGGTGGGACGTTGCCAGGGTCCATTTCGAGGCGGAGCATCGCTACCGCTTGAAGCTGGAATGGACGAAAGAAGAAGGCATGGAAACGATGCAACTTTTCTGGAAAACGCCTTCGCCTGACACGGGCACGTCACTCTGGTCCGAAGTCGGTGATGGCATTGATTATTATTTCATGTTCGGGCCGGAACCGGATCAGGTCATTGCCGGCTATCGTCTCGTGACCGGCCAGGCGCCGATGATGCCCGAATGGGCGTTCGGCCTCTGGCAATGCCGTCAGCGCTACAAAACCCAGCAGGAAAGCCTCGACGTGCTTGCCGGGTTTCGGTCGCGCGGCATCCCGATGGACAACCTTGTTCAGGACTGGCTTTACTGGAAGGAAGAGCAATGGGGTTCGCATGAATTTGATCCCGCGCGCTTTCCCGATCCGGACGGCTGGATTCGCGATATCCACCAAAAATACCACGCGCGCCTGATGATTTCCGTGTGGCCGAAATTTTATCCCACGACGACAAATTTCCAGGTCATGCGCGCCCATCATTTCCTGTATGAGCCGAATCTCGGCGAGGATATCAAAGACTGGATTGGCCATCCCGACACCTTCTACGACGCCTTCAATCCCGCAGCGCGACAACTTTTCTGGTCGCAGGTCAACCGCCAGCTCTTCAGCCGGGGCGTGGACGCGTGGTGGATGGACGCCAGCGAACCGGACATGACGCCGACGCCGACACTCGAAGGCCAGCGCACGCACATCCACCCGACCGCGATGGGCACCGGCGCGCGGATGTTGAACGCCTATCCGCTGGTAAACAGCGAGGCGATTTATGAAGGCCAGCGCGAGGTGAAACCCGATCAACGCGTTTTCATTTTGACCCGTTCGAGTTTTCCCGGAGAACAGCGTTACGCCGCGGCGGTCTGGTCCGGCGACACGTCGTCCACCTGGACGGCGATGCGCCTGCAAATCACGGCCGGGCTCGGCTTCTGCCTCTCGGGGATGCCCTATTGGACGATGGACAGCGGCGGCTTCTCCGTTCCGCGGCGATTTTCCAGCGAAAATCCGAAACCCGAAGACGTCGAAGAATGGCGTGAGTTGAACACGCGCTGGTTTGAATTTTGCGCGTTTGTGCCGCTGCTGCGCGTCCACGGTGAATTTCCGTATCGCGAAATGTGGGAATTCGGCGGCGATGCCAGCCCGGCCTACCAGGCGCAATTGAAATTCGACCGGCTGCGTTACCGGCTGTTGCCTTACATTTATTCACTCGCGGGCGCGGTGACACACCAAAACGGCACCCTCATGCGCGCCCTCGTCATGGATTTCCGCGCCGACACCAACGTCTTCGACATCGGCGATGAATACCTGTTCGGTCCGGCATTGCTCGTCAATCCGGTCACAGCTTATCAGGCGCGCGACCGTTCGGTTTATCTACCACGGACGGCGGGTGGTTGGTATGATTTTTGGAGCGGTCAACCGGTTGCGGGCGGTCAAACCATCACCGCGCCTGCGCCATATGATGCCATTCCGATTTATGTGCGCGCCGGTTCAATCGTTCCCACCGGGCCGGAACTAAAATACACCAACGAAAAACCCGCCGACCCGATCACGCTTTACCTCTACACGGGCGCCAACGGGGCATTCACAATTTATGAAGATGACGGCCTGACTTACGATTATGCCAGGGGCGCATTTTCACGAATTCCGATTCAGTGGAACGACACCTCACACACGCTGACCATTGGAAAGCGTGCAGGAGCGTTCGCGGGAATGTTGAAAGAACGCGCCTTCAACGTCGTCCTTGTTTCCAAAGACAAGCCGGTTGGTTTTTCGTTTTCGCCGGTGCCGGATCGCTCCGTCAAATACAACGGCAAACCGGTCCAATTAAAATTTAACTGACACACCTCGTTCCCGGAAAATGACGCAGTCATCCCGGGAAAATCCAGCGTGCACCAGGCACTTCGCAAACAGAACCGTCACGCTTTTCGCCAAATTACACGGCTTGTTCGCGTCACAGGGACGGTTCAGCACGGGCAGTCCCTTCTGGCACGGCGTCCGTCGTCCAGACGGATTTGCATCAGTCGCAATTCCGTCCGCAGACTCCAGCCGGTGTGCGTCCAGAACTTCATCCCTTCCGCGTTGTTGGCGAAGATAAAAATGTTGCATTTGGAGATGCCAGCCTTGCGGAGCTTCGCCAGACAAACACTCACAAGTTGCCGACCGATGCCGCGCTTCCGGTGGCGTTTTGCCACCGCCAGATGATGCAGGTAACCACGCCGTCCATCGTGGCCGCACAACACGGCACCGATGATTCGTCCATTCTTCTCCGCAACGAAACTGAGACGCGGGTTGTGTCGGAGAAACGCGGCGATGGCGCGGCGCGTGTCGGATTCGTTCAGCCCCACACCTTCCGTGCGCCGCCACAAGGCGATGACCGCGTCGTAATCTTCGACACGGAAAAAACGGACGATTGTTCCATCGGCGCCAGGGCAGCAAGAGGGTTTACTTTTCACTCCACCGTCACACTCTTGGCCAGGTTGCGGGGCTTGTCCACGTCGCAGCCGCGGATGACGGCGATGTGATACGCGAACAACTGCAGCGGCACGCTCGCCAGGATCGGATAAATTGGTTCCAGCGCTTTGGGCAGGTAAAACACGTCGTCGGCCACTTTCCGGATTTGTTTGTCGCCTTCGGTGGCCAGCGCAATGATGGGGCCATTGCGCGCGCGAATCATCGCCAGGTTTGCCATGGTCTTGTCATATATCGAATCCTGTGGCACGAGGAAGACCGTCGGCGTCTGCGGGTCAATCAACGCAATCGGGCCGTGCTTCATTTCCGCCGCCGAATAGCCCTCGGCGTGGATGTAGGAAATTTCCTTCAGCTTGAGCGCGCCTTCCAGCGCAATCGGGAACGTGTAGCCGCGACCGAGGAAAAAGAAATCATCGGCCTTTGCGTATTTGAGCGCGAGTTTCTTGAACACGTCGTCTTGCGCGAGGATGGCTTCGAGTTGTTTGGGCACGGCCTCGAGCGCGTGCAGAATTTCCAGCGCCCGGCGGGCGGAAAGATTTCGCATCCGGCCCAGATGCACGGCCAGCAACGCAAGAATCGTGAGCGTGGAGACGAAGGCTTTGGTCGAGGCAACGCCGATTTCCGGGCCCGCGTGCATGTAAATGCCGCCGTCGGATTCGCGCGCGATGGAGCTGCCGACGACGTTGACGATGGCCAGCGCACGATGGCCGCGCCGCTTGGCTTCGCGGAGCGCGGCCAGCGTGTCCGCCGTTTCGCCGGATTGCGAGAGGACGAGCAGCACGGTGTTTTTTTCAAGCGGCGCGTTCCGATAACAAAACTCGTGAGCGAACTCGACCTCGACCGGAATTTGCGCGAGTTCCTCAATCAAATACTCGCCCACGAGCGCCGCGTGCCAGCTCGTGCCGCTGGCGGCGATGACGATGCGGTCAATCGAACGCAACTCGGAGGACGTCAAATTCAGGCCGCCGAACTTGGCGGTTGCGCCTTCCTTGTCCACGCGCCCGCGCAGGGCATTTTCCACGGTGCGCGGCTGCTCGAAAATTTCCTTGAGCATGAAATGCTCGTAATCACCGCGCGCGGCGTCCTCCTGGCTGAATTCCAGCTTGCTGATTTGGACATTGGCGGTGTCCGTGCCGAGATTCAAAACATCGAAGCGCTCAGGCGTGACCGTGGCCACGTCGTAATCGTTGAGGTAAACGACTTTTTTTGTGTGGGCGACGATGGCGTTGGCGTCGCTGGCCAGAAAATTTTCGCCTTTGCCGATGCCGATGATGAGCGGCGAACCACGCCGCGCGCCGACAAGGGTTGTGGGTTGTTCCGCGCAAATCACCGCGATGCCGTAGGCACCGATGACATCGCGGAGCGCGTCGCAGACGGCTTGCGTCAGGGGATTGGAGCCATTTTGGGTAGGGACGGCGCGCTGCGCCGTCCGGTCATCGCGGCGCGATGACCCTACCTTGTCACGCCGTTTTTCATAGTAATGGCCAATCAAATGCGCGAGCACCTCGGTGTCCGTGTCGGATTTGAATTTATGTCCGGTGGCGAGCAATTTTTGTTTGAGCGCGTTGTAATTTTCGATGACGCCGTTATGGACGACGGCGATTTTGCCGGATTGGTCGAGGTGCGGGTGGGAATTTTCGTCGGAAGGCGGACCATGCGTGGCCCAACGCGTGTGGCCGATGCCGAGATTCCCCGCGACCGGTTCGGATTTCAAAAGGCGCGCGAGGCCTTTGTCAATTCTTCCAACTTTTTTGCGGACGAGCAGGTCGCCGCCACACACCACGGCCACGCCGGCGCTGTCGTAGCCGCGATATTCCAGCCGCCGCAATCCTTCGAGCAGGATGGGCGTTGCCGCTTTTTTACCGACGTATCCAATGATGCCGCACATAAATTAACGTAGGGCGGGCGTCTCGCCTGCCTCTTACCATAACTTTTCCATTCTTTTTATTCGAGAGACAGGCGGGACGCCTGTCCTACGTTGACTGCAAAATCCAATCCGCTGCGCCGGACAAATCGTCCACGACCACGGCGCGCGTCAGTTTGTCCGCCGAGGCGCTTTCCAATTCCGCGCCATAGCCGGTCCGAACTAATATACATTTTTTCACGCCCGCGTTCCAGCCGCATTCCAAATCGGCCAGCTTGTCGCCTATCATGTAACTTTGCGCGAGGTTCAAATTAAATTCATCGCGGGCGTCAAACAAAAACTGCGGCGACGGCTTGCGTCCGCGGCCCGGCTGGTCGGGCGCCTCGGGCGCGATGTAAATTTTCCCGAAGCGCACGCTGTCGCGCGCCAGTTCGCGGCGGAGATGCTCGTTGACGCGCTCCACGTCGGCAAGCGTGAAGTAACCGCGCCCGATGCCGGACTGGTTCGACACGATGAACAGTTTGAAACCGGCGGCACCCAGCCGTTTCAACGCGGTTGCCACACCGGGCAAAATCACCACGTCTTCCGGCCGGCACAGATAATTTTTTTCCGCGATGAGCGTGCCGTCGCGGTCGAGGAAAATGGCCCGGTTCATTCCGGCAAATTGTGGTTGGATTATGGCAAGAATGGAATTGAATTCTTCGCCGTCCTCAAGCACCTTGTCACGGTTTCCGTGCTTTAATCAACAATCGAAATTTACATCATCCACATGAGCAAAGGCAGATTGGGTATTCTGGTGGGTGGCGGCCCGGCGCCCGGTATTAATGGCGTCATTGCGGCAGCCACGATTGAAGGCGTCAACCAGGGTTTTGAAGTCATTGGTTTTCGCGACGGCTTCAAATGGCTCGCGCCGGGAGACACGCCGCAGTGCCGGCCGCTCACGATCCGCGACGTGCGGGACATCCATCTGCGCGGCGGCTCCATCCTCGGCACGGCGCGCACCAACCCCACGAAATCCGAAACGAGCATGCAAAACGTGCTCAACGCGCTGAAAAACATGGGCATCACCGATCTGGTCACCATCGGTGGCGACGACACGGCGTTTTCCGCCAGCCAGGTTGCCAAGCGCAGCAACGGCGCCATCCGCGTGGCGCACGTGCCCAAGACGATTGACAACGATTTGCCGCTGCCCGGTTCGACGCCGACGTTCGGTTTTGAGACCGCGCGGCACTACGGCGTTCACATTGTCCGCAATCTGGCCGAGGACGCCCGCACCACGTCGCGCTGGTACCTCATCATCAGCATGGGACGCGCAGCGGGGCATCTGGCGCTCGGCATTGGCAAGGCCGCGGCCGCCACACTCGTCATCATCCCGGAACAGTTCCACGGCCGGCAGGTCACGGTGGATGAAGTGTGCGACATCATCATCGGTTCCATCGTCAAACGCCGCGCCGAGGGTTCGCAATACGGCATCGTTATTCTTGCCGAGGGACTCATCGAGGCGATGGGCGAACAGGGTTTGATCAAGGCGTTGCCGGAAGGACAGTTGGAACGTTACGGCAAGGTCATCCGCGACGAGCACGGCCATTTGCGCCTCGGCGAAATCGAATTTGGCCGCCTGATGAAGGACCTCTTGGCCGCGCGCCTTGAAAAGCTTGGCATCAAAATGACCTTCATTGACAAGGACCTCGGCTATGAACTCCGCTGCGCCGACCCGATTCCCTTCGATGCCGAATACACACGCGACCTCGGTTATGCCGCGGTGAAATTTTTGCTCTCGCCCGAAGCCGAAAAATACGGCGCCATCATCAGCGTCGTGGATGGCAAAATGATTCCGCTGCCGTTTGACAAAATGATCGACCCGAAGACGGGCCGCATGCAAAACCGCCGCGTCAACGTGGACGGCGAAGCTTATGAATGCGCCCGTGCCTACATGATTCAGCTCGAACGCGAGGATTTCGAGAACGCCAAGCAACTGGCCAAACTCGCGGCGAGTATTTCGATGACGCCCGAACAATTCCGCGCCCGCTTCGGCTATCTTGTTGGCTTGAAGTAAGACTCATCGAAACCAAAACGGCGGCAGGACATCCCCTGCCGCTTTTTGCGCGCTTAACCATGTTGGAACAAACTGGTTTCTCCGGCATCCCATTAATTGAAGTGGCGCGTCAATAAATCGCGCGTTAAGCTGGTTTATGTTTATTGTTGGACTCGGAGTAGCCGCGCCGCCGCGGTGTTACGCGCAGCGCGAATGTTGGGATGCGCTGCAAAATTCCGCGCCATTCACACGGCTGGCCCCGCGCTCCCGCGCCATCCTCAAAAAAGTTCTCTGTGGCGAGAATGGCATTGACTCGCGCCACCTGGCACTCGATCCATTGACGGACGCATTTGATTTGACGCCGGACGCGCTGCAAGCGCGGTTCGCCAAACACGCGCCCGCACTCGCGGTTGAGGCTGCGCAACGCGCCTTGCAGGATGCGGGCTGCGCGCCCGCTGAAATTGACGCCGTGCTCATCAGCACCTGCACCGGCTATTTGTGTCCGGGACTCACGAGCTACGCTGGCGAACGACTCGGCCTGCGCCCCGATGTTTTCACACTTGATCTGGTCGGTCAGGGTTGCGGCGCGGCGTTGCCCAATTTGCGCACCGCCGAGGCCATTCTCGCCGCCCATCGCGCCAAAAAAGTTTTGTCCATCTGCGTCGAAGTTTGCAGCGCGGCGTTTTATCTCGATGACGACCCCGGCGTGCTCGTCAGCGCCTGCTTGTTCGGTGACGGCGCGGGCGCGGCGGTGCTCGCCTCCGAACCGCAATCGAACCGGCGGCGCGTCGAATGGAAATTCGGTTCATCCTGTCTCGTGCCCGACAAACGTGACACGCTGCGTTTCGGTCACAAGAGCGGCATGCTGCGAAACATTCTTCTGCCGGAGGTCCCGCAAATCGTCGGCGACGAGGCTGCCAAACTTTTGGCCGGTGCGCTCGCTTCGACAGGCGTGAAACGCGACCGCGTTGCCGGCTGGATTTTCCACACGGGCGGGCGCGACGTGTTGCTGGCGCTGCGCGACAAGCTCGGTTTGACCGAATCCGATGTGCGCCACAGCACCGCGGTCCTGCGCGAATTCGGCAACGTCAGCAGCCCGACCGTGCTTTTTGTGCTCGAACGGGCCTTGCATGACACCGTGCCGGACGGATTGTGGTGGATGTCATCGTTCGGCGCGGGCTTCAGTTGTCATGGGGCCTTATTGGAAGTCGGAGCGCGTGAAACGCATCGTCCAGCCTGAACTGCTCGATACGTTGCCGGCCGACGACCCGCGTGCCGTGCGCTCCCGCCGCGACCTTCGCCGTATCAACGCCTGGATGCGCAATTACACCATCATGGCCAACGCACTGCATACCGCCGCGAACAGTCACACGCCAAAACAAATCGTCGAACTCGGCGCGGGCGATGGCGATTTCCTGCTGCGCGTCGCACAAAAAATCTTTCCGTGCTGGCCAGACGTGGCGGTGACGCTGCTCGACCGTCAGAAAAACGTATCTGCGGAAACACTCGCGCTATTCACGTCGTTCGGTTGGCGCGCGGAGGCTGTGGTCGGGGATGTTTTTGATTGGTGGCAAAACCCGGCTGAAATTGTCGCCATCAATCTGTTTCTGCACCATTTTGAGGACGCGCGGCTGGCGGAATTGCTTCGCGTGGTTTCCGAACGGGCAGGATCGTTTGTTGCCGTTGAGCCGCGGCGCGCGTGCTGGCCGCTATTTTGCAGTCGTTTGCTTTGGGCGATTGGCTGCAATTCCGTCACGCGGCACGACGCGCTCGTGAGCGTGCGCGCGGGATTTTCAGGCGATGAACTTTCCGCGCTGTGGCCGGACAAAAAAAACTGGCAATTGACCGAGCGCCGCGCCGGACCTTTCAGCCATTTGTTCATCGCGCAACGAAAAATTTGAAAACAGCAGGTTGTTGGTAAAAACTGGTGGCGCGAGTGTCCTCACGAGCCCGAAATTAAAACTGTGAATGGCTCGACGGAGTCGCGCCCCGTCAACTTAAAATGAAATTCGACGCAATCATCATCGGCGGCGGACCGGGCGGAGCGGTGGCGGCTCTGGCACTGGCCAAGGCCGGCTGGTCGGTCGCCGTCGTCGAAAAAAGCCGTTTTCCAAGGCAGAAAGTCTGCGGCGAATTTCTTTCCGCGACGAACCTTGCGCTGTTGCAACGACTCGGTGTGGCCGGAAAGTTTTCCGAATTGGCCGGGCCGAAAGTGACCAGCGTCAGTTTGTTTGCCGGAGAAACCATCCTGGTTTCCCCCATGCCGCAATTGGGATCACGCGGAGAAATTGGGGGGCGCGCCTTGGGCCGCGATCAACTCGACACGTTGTTGCTCGCACGCGCGGCGGAAGCCGGCGCGGCGGTCTGGCAGCCGTGGTCGGCAGTGGAATTGACGCGGAACGATAACGAATTTTCCTGCCGCATCGTCGAACGCGAATCGCCGCAGGACCAGGAACTGCAAGCGCCCGTTGTCATCGCCGCCCACGGCTCGTGGGAAAACGGGCAATTGCCGACGCAATGCCCGCGCCGTGCCGCCCGGCCCGGCGACCTGTTCGGTTTTAAGGCGCGCTTCCGTGACAGTCAATTGCCGGATGGCACCATGCCGCTGTTGGTGTTTCCCGGCGGTTACGGCGGCATGGTTCACACCGACAGCGGTCGCGTGAGCCTTTCGTGCTGCATCCGGCGTGACCGTCTGGAAAAATTGCGGAAAGGGATACCGGACGTCAGCGCGGGCGAAGCCGTTCTGGCGCACATCAAAAATTCCTGTCGCGGCGTGCGCGAAGCGCTGGCCGGGTCGAAACTCGATGGCCAAATCCTTTCCGTCGGGCCAATTCGACCGGGCATCCGCCGGTCGTATCGCGATGGAATTTTTCTTGTCGGCAACGCGGCGGGCGAGGCGCATCCCATCGTCGCCGAAGGCATCAGCCTGGCGATGCAGTCCGCGTGGCTGCTGTGCGAACGGCTGATTGCGCGGCGGGATAAAAAATTTTCGGAATGCGAACTCGACGAAATTGGGCGTCAATATTCAATGCTGTGGCGGAAGAATTTTGCTCCGCGCATCCGTGCCGCCGCGTGTTTCGCGCATCTGGCCATGCGACCGGCGACCGCGAACGCCATTCTGCCACTGCTGAAATTGTTTCCGCATATGCTCACGCTGGGCGCACGCTGGAGCGGCAAGGCGAATCAAATTGTCCTGCCGGTTCCGATGATGAACGCCGCGTGAACGCCCTTTTCGCGTCGCGCAACCTGAAGGTTGCGGCTACAACTTTACAGCAATGAAACCGCTCGCTGATTGCCGGCTCTATACTTTTGTGGACACGGCCTACTTGCATGGTCACGCTCCGGAAGTTGTGGCGCTACAACTTTGTGACGGCGGCAGTGATTTGATCCAGCTTCGCGCCAAAAAATCCACGCCTGATGAAATCCGGCGCATGGCGGAAAAAATCCTGCCCGTCACGCGCCGCGCCAACGTCGGCCTGGTCATCAACGACCATCTGGAAATCGCCCGCGACCTCGGTGCGGAACTTTGTCATTTGGGCCAGGAGGATTTTTTTGATGCCGGCCATAAATGCGTTTCGGAAGTGCGGAGTGCGGAGTGCGGAGTGCGGATTGGTCTTTCAACGCATTCGCCGGAACAGGCGAAGCGCGCATTGGCGGCCGGACCTGATTACATTGCCATCGGGCCGGTTTATGCGACCGGCACAAAACCGACGGCGAAACCTGTGACGCTGGAATATGTCCGTTGGGCGGCGGCCCCGCAAAGCGGGGTGAGCATTCCATGGTTCGCCATTGGCGGCATCAATCTGAAAAATCTCGGCGGTGTGCTGGCCGCCGGCGCGCGCCGCGTTTGCGTCGTGTCGGCCATTCTCAACGCGCCCGATGTGGCCAAAGCTTGCGCGGAATTTCGTGACCGGATTGGCAGGTGCTGTTGGATATAACCTCTGCTTGCAAAAAGCATTCGCGCAGTTTATAAGTGGGAAGTGGTAATTCAATTAGGAGCAGGATTCCGTTGTCACGCCACAATCAAGGGGCGGACCCCGCCTTCTTTTTGGATGGCTTGCGGGCTTTGGCTGCTGGCGGCCGCCCGGCTATTCGCCGGAAATTTTTACGCCAACACTTCGCCGTCGAACGTCCCCTGGCCCGGCGGTATCGTGCCGTATGAATTCACGAATACCCTTACCGCCGCGCAAACAAATACCTACCTCAATGGCTTGCGCGAATGGCAACTGGCCGCGAATGTCCAGTTCGTTCCGCATACCAATCAGACGCACTGGGTTCTTTTCGCCTACGACACCAACTTCCTTGACTTCGCCTCCGGCAGCACCAATCCGCAGATTGTTACCGTTTCCAGTCTCAGCCGCGCGCAAGTCTGCCACGAGATGGGCCATTCCTTCGGTTTTACGCACGAGAATATCCGTCCCGATGCCACCAATTTTATTGCGGTGCTGACGAACAACATCACCGACGAGCCAAGCAACATCTATTGGTTCACTCCTGATCCCACGACCGTCACGAATGGAAATTACGATTACGAGTCCGTGATGCACCTCGGCTGGGATTTCGTTTCGACCAATCCCGGCGTGCTTGCCACGCAACAACCCAAGCCGCCCAATTTTCCGCGCTACCAGTTCCGCATGGGCAATTACTGTCTAAGCCCCGGCGACCGCGCGGCGCTGGCGTATCTCTACGGCCCGCCCTTGGTACCGCTCACCAATGTCGTCACGACCACCGCTGACTTCGGCCCCGGCAGTCTGCGCGCGGCGATTTATTACGCGACCGATCATCCCGGCACGACGGTCCGCTTCAACATTCTGCCGGTTGATCCGGGGTACAGCAACGGCGTCTATAACATCCATCTCACCGGCCACCTGCCGCCGCTGGTCGCGAACGGCATGGTGATTGACGGCTCCACGCAGCCGGGCTTCACGGGCAAACCGCTGATCGTCGTGGATGGCTCGCAAATCCTGCCCGAAACTTTCACGTCGGACACCGTGCTGATTTACTCGTCGAGCAATCAGTTGAAAAACATTTCCTTCACCGGCTTCGACTGGAATGGCCTGACGCTGATCTATGCGGACGCGACGAACAACACCATTTCCGGCTGCTGGTTTGGGCCCGATTTCAGCGGCACCAATGCCGCGCCGAATGCTTATCAGGGAATTCTCATCGCCAGCGGCGCGAACTGGAACTTCATCGGCGGCACCAACGCGCTTGAGCGGAACGTTCTCTCCGGCAATTCGCAATACGGCGTTTTCATCACCGACTCGAACACGACCGGCAACATCGTCCTCGGCAATTACATCGGCACCGATGCCAGCGGCAGCAATGCGCTCGCCAACGGGCTTAGCGGCGTTTTCATCGGCAACGGCACCAGCGGCAACACCATCGGTGGAACCAACACACTGGCGCGAAACGTCCTTTCAGGCAATTCGCAATACGGCGTCATCATAACCTCGAACACGACCGGCAACGTCGTTCTCGGCAATTACATCGGCACGGACGCGGGCGGAAGTCTCATGGTTTCCAACGCCTTTGGCGGCGTGTTTCTGGCGGGCGGCGCCAGCCAAAACCTCATCGGCGGCACGAATACCGGAGCGGGCAATATCATTTCCGGAAATCTGGGCAATGGCATCCTGCTGCGCGGTTCCAATGTGGTCAACAACACGGTGCAGGGAAATTTCATTGGCACGGACGCCACCGGGATGAACGCACTGCCGAACACCGTCGCCGGTGTGACGATTGACACCGGCTCAAGCTCCAACCTTATCGGCGGAACCGTTGCCGGCGCGCGTAATGTCATTTCTGGAAACAACCTCGACTACGATTACGGAGTGATCATCGCAAACCCCGGCACGAGCGGCAATGTGGTCGAGGGCAACTCCATCGGCCTCGGCTCGGACGGGGTGACGGTGGTGCCAAATTATTTCGGCATGGTATGCTCCGACGGTGCCACAAACAATACGTTCGGCGGCACCGTGGCCGGTGCGCGCAATGTCATTTCTGGAAACATTTCGGAAGGACTTCGTCTTACTGATGCCGGCACGATGGCCAATGTGGTTCAAGGCAATTTCATCGGCACGGATTTGACCGGAGAAAATGCGCTTCCGAATGGCTTTGCGGGCCTGACGATTTATTCCGGCGCGACGGCCAACCTCGTCGGCGGCACGGTTGCCGGTGCGCGCAATGTCATTTCCGGCAACACGAACAGTTACAGCTATGGACTCATCGTTGCCGGCACCGGCACGAGCGGCAATCTGATTCAAGGCAACTACATTGGGCTTGATGCGGATGGTGTCACCGCCCTACCCAACTGGTGGGGCGTGTTTTTTGCCGGCGGCGCCACGAACAACACGCTCGGCGGCACCAGTGCCGGCGCGGCCAACTACGTTTCCGGCAACTCCTCCTATGGTGTTTTCATCAGCGATCCGGGCACCAGCGGCAATTGGGTTGAGGGTAATTTCATCGGCACCGATCATACCGGCACCAACGGCGTCGGCAATGGCACCGCCAGTTACTACGGAGCCAATGTTGAATTGCAATCCGGCGCGAGCGGAAATTTCATCGGCGGCGTCACTCCCGGCGCGAGCAATGTCATTGCCTTCAGCAGCGTCAAGGGGGTGCTTCTGTTCGGCGCGACCACAACCAACGATGCCATCCGCGGCAATTCCATTTTCGGCAACACCAACCTCGGCATTGACCTCGGAAACGTTGGCGTCACGCTCAACCACACCGGGTTTCTCGCCGGCCCAAACGACCTGCAAAATTATCCTGTCATCACCAACGCCATTGGTTACGCCGCAAGCACGATTATTTCCGGCACGTTGAACAGCCTGGCCAACCAGACATTTTTCATTGATGTTTATCGCAACACCGCCGCCGACCCCAGCCGCTATGGCCAAGGCAAGTTCTACGTTGGCACTGCGAATTTGACCACCGACGGCTCGGGCAACGGCGCGTTTACGCTCACCGCCAGCGGCGACTACGCCGGGCAATATTTTACCGCCACCGCCACCGCCATCAGTGGTGACACCAGCGAATTCAGCGCCGATCTGCTCGCCGTCAACGGCCCGGCAGCGCAATTTGTCGGTCCGTTTCAGGCCGGTGCCAACGGCTTCACCTTCAGTCTCACGTTGCAGACCAATTTCAGTTACCGCATCCAGGCCACCACCAACCTTGTTACTCCCATTGTGTGGACTGACCTGACCAATTTCACCGCCACCAATTCGCCGTTCTCATTTGCCGACCGCACCGCCACCAATTACCGCGTGCGTTTCTACCGCATCGTCTCGCCGTAAGACTTGGCAGGGCGAACTCCGCGAACCGACGTGCCTTATGACGGCAGGCTTGGGTCTGCATTCGCTTTGCTGGCGCAATTCGTGGCTGCCCGCTTAAACCGAAAGGTTGCCGACGCGATGAGGGCTGCGTAGCATCGCGCCGTCGGGAACGAATGCATTCTCAAACCGGTAAAATGATCTTGGGACATCTCCCAAAGCGTCGCGTTGGAGTTGCAGTCCTTCTGGTCGTCCTTTTTGTTGGCACGACCGGCATTGGCGCAAGGGCGGCAACGCCAAAACAACAGTCCCTCGATCAATGGCGGAATCTCACGTCGCCCACGGCGGAAGCACCGCGGGTTTTCGTCAAAGGCGACAATGTTCGATTCTATTTCCACGGCAGAACCAACGAGATGGAATTCAACGCCGATTGGAGCCACCTGCGGGTTCCGACGGAAAATTACAAGGTCAACTCCGCGCTGATCCGGTGGAAACAGAATCTTCCCCGTCTGCCGGAACTTGACAAACGCGGCTGGCGCGAGGCAACGGTCATCGCCGGAGCGGAGTGGCGCCACCTCGCCACGAATTTGCTGGAAGCTTTGACGCCGAAATCTCCGGGGCATGGCGCGTCTTACCAGGCGTTTCTCTCGGACCGCATCTTGTATCGGGACGCGCAAGGTGTCGCGTGCTTTGCGCTGGAGGGCGAACAACCCGGCGGGGTGATCATTGACCATCGCTATGCGATTGAAGAGACCCTCGAAGTCCTGTCCCGGCGCATCGAGGAGGATTTGGTCCGGGATCATCCGGGCGAATCGCTTTTTCTGATGATGGCCCCCAACGCCAGCCGGTTCACGGAACCGCTGCTGCTCGACCGGCAACGGCGCCAGTGCGTCTGGCTGTCGCCGGCGGCCCTGTATGACACAACCGAACGCGGATTCGGGTTTGCGGATTCCGCCCGGGGCTTTGGCGCGTTCCTTTTTGAAAGCCACGGTCTGGCCCTCATCAAAAATCCCGTTTCCAGCGTCGCGCGGCTGGTGGATTTGGGTCTTGAGTCTACCGTCCAATTGCTGCGGTTCCCGCTGCCCAAGCCCACCACCGAAGTCCCCCCCCTCGCGCCTACCAATGGCATGGATCTCGGCGAGTGGGAAAAATGGCTCAATCGTTACACTGGCACCCGCCTGGAAGACGGTTCACTCCGCCTGCTCATTGACGGCGACCAGTTTTTCTCGCGGCTCCGACAGGCAATCGCGGAAGCCACCAACCACGTCTCTATGAACATTTTCATCTTCAACCGGGACGACGTGGCCGTCTCCATGGCCGATGAACTCAAGCAGCGCTCGTCGGACGTGCGGGTCCATGTGATTCTCGACCAGATGGGCAGCCTCGCCGCCGGACTGGTACCGCCAGCCACGTCCATGCCGGAGGATTTTGTCATGCCTTCCTCGATTGTGTCCCATCTGCGAAGCGACTCCCGCGTCCGCGTGCATCCTTTTCTGAACCCGTGGTTTTCGACTGATCACCAGAAAATTTATCTCGTGGACGGCACCCACGCGTGGGTGGGCGGCATGAATCTCGGCCGTGAATATCGCTACGAATGGCATGACCTGATGTTCGAACTGGAGGGGCCGGTCGTGGCCTCGCTCGAACGGGAGTTCCGGCGCGATTGGGCGCACGAAAGTCTCCTCGGCGATTTTGCCTACACCGCCGCGCTGCTCGCTCCGCCGAAAAAACCCGCGGCTTCCACCGAACCGGACCGGTGGATCAAAGTCCGCCGCCTGCCCACGCGGACCGGCTGGAAACCCTTCAGCACCGCCGTGCGGAGTTCGTTGCGCCGGGCGCAGAGTTACATTTATGTTGAGAACCCCTACCTCTTCGACAAGGGCGTGATTGCGGAACTGGTGAAGGCCCGCGAGCGCGGTGTGGACGTGCGGGTTGTGATGCCGCGCGTCAATGACTTCAAGACCGGCGGCCGCAGCAATCTGGTCACCGCCAACTATCTCCGCCAGAACGGCGTGCGCGTTTATTTTTATCCCGGAATGACCCACGTGAAGGCGCTGCTCGTTGACGGCTGGGCCTGTCTCGGTTCCGGCAACATGACGCATCTCAGCCTCGACTGGTCCCAGGAACAAAACATCGCCACCTCCGACCCGGCGTTCGCCGCGCGCTTGAAGCACGACCTGTTCGAGGAAGACTTCGCCCGTTCCTACGAACTCAACCAATCCATTTCCGTGGACTGGATGGACTTCATGGCCGACACGGTCCTGGAAGACTTTTAAAACCCGGCGTTGCCTGTGTTGACGCCGGCGCAATGCCGTTTAACGAATGGACAGGGCGGTGTTGATATGATTGATGGCCTCGGTGATGTGTTTGGTGACGCGCTTTTGACTTTTGACATCGCTGGCGGCGAGCACACTTTGAAGCAATCCTTGGGCTTCGCGCAGCTTTGCGTCCGACAAGGGCTGCGATTGCCTGTCTTTGGCGTCGCCGCTGATATTCATGCCCAGCAATTTGGCGGCGGACTCAATCTGGTGCATGGCCCTCACGCGATGACCTTTGTAATCGTGGTCGCCGGTGGCCAGAATGAGGTAGGCGCTCCGGAGCATTCCGGCTTCCGCAGAGTCACTGAACGCCACCGTTTGAAATTGATTCTGGCTGATGACGGACCCGCCCAAGGTTTGTGGCATTGACGGCGTGGCAGCGTGAAGGTTCACACCACAGGATAAAGCGGTGACCAAAACCGCAGCTTTTGCGGCTGTTTTTAGATGTTTTGTATTCATATTGCCGTACTTGACGGAACGAGAGGTTGTGAAGTTACATGCCAATCGTCAATACCGGCATTTGCTCACAGCCCGGGATTAAAGTGTTGCATGCTATGGCACCCACTGCGCGCGGTAGAATTGGAAGGCTTTGGAAGCGTCCACCATCACGCTGGTATAAGTGTCCACCAGCGTGTTGCTCTGAATCGGCAACCAGCTCACCAAATCGGCCGAGGAACAGACAGTGTAGGTCACACCCGTCTGCCCATTCAGACGAAAGCTCAGGCTGCCCGGCGTCAGCACCGGATTGCTGAGGGTAAAAGGCAAAACCGTCTTCGAGAGGACTATATTCCCGCCGTTGGGCACGACGTCGAACATCACATAATTGGTTGAATTGACGGTGACAAGTTTTGCGGTTATCGGCTGGTTGTTTTGCGAGACCGCAACCGCCGGCCAATTGGCAGGCACCGGCCGCCGCAATGTGATCGGATAATTATAAATCGAATTGTTGAGGTTGTTGGTCACCTGAACAGTAATGCTGTTTTCCGAATTCGTTGTTTCCGCGACCGACGATGCATTGCGCTCCTGGATATAGCGAACGACATTGCCGAAGGTTTCCACCCAGAATTTATCTTGGTTGGTGCTTGTATAATTGACGCTGGCCTGCAACGCCGTGCTCGACAGCGGTGAATAGCCGGAGTCACCGTCAATGGCATGAGTCAAATACACGCACCAGGCGTTGGCCGCGACCGCGTTGTCCGCCAGGCTGTTAATGCTGGCGCCAGTTGTATATGGCCCGGTGTTGCCCAAAATAAATGAACTGATCTGTAGAAAATCCGATGGCGTTTTGGGAACCAACGAACCTGAGCAGACCCGCGCGGCGAAATAGTATTGCGCGGTCACGGCTTCATTGGGAACGGCGCAATCGGGATAGGCCAGAGTCAAGCAGGACTGATTGGTTACATAGGAATTGATGGTACTCTGGGAATTCACCAGTTCGTTTGTCAATTGTGTGGCCGATACGGTGGTGAGGTTGGGATGCGTCACGGTGTGGCTGGCGATTTCATCACCCCATGCCGCGGCCTTCTGCACCTGCGACCACGATCCCTCCCAGCTTGTGACCGTGAACAGCGTCATCTTCAGCCCGGCGGCATGGAACATCGGAACTGCTTCGACGTATTGATTCGGACAATCGTCATCAAAGGTGTAGGAAATGGCCGCCGGGCGGAATCCTTCCCAGGTTCCTATTTGATACGGAGCGGCAACCGAACCGGCAAAACTGGCCGGTGGAATTACCATTGTAATAAAGAAGATAATTGCCGACAGAAGAATGGGTCTTAAGAGACGCTTTTCCATAAGAGTTTATATGATAAGCTATCGGGCTGACTTTGAGAAGCAAAATCCGGCGAAAACACCGCGACGGGCTTTGCGACATCACACGTTGGATAGTTCCCTATTCACTACTGCCGCACATCTTCAAAAATTCGGCTTCGCTCAAAATCTTGATGCCGAACTGTTCCGCCTTCTCCAGTTTTGAACCGGCTTCCTCGCCGGCCAGAACAAAATCGGTTTTCTTGCTCACGCTGCCGGTCACCTTTTGCAGTTGGTTCCCATTTGTTTCAATTCGAGTGCGCTTTCAATTTTTCTTCCGTAAGTTCGATGCGCCCAGTCGGGTTGTAGAAAACTCCCGACCACGAGGTAATTCAGATCGTGGGTTGGGCGTTCATGGCAATATCCACCCCGCGCCCGGACTGCGGCTTTACACTGTTCGCGATCGCCTTCGCCATAAACGAAAACACCGGAGAAGCAAAAGGATCGGCCTTCGAAAACAACATTGGGGGCGGGCTCATCCAGAAATTCATTCGAGGTCGGAATTTGATTTGACGCCTTTGGCTTGACCACGGATTTATAAGGCTTCAGCACATATTCTTGTGATTCCGAAGCGCTCATTTTAGAAAAGTTCTTTCTGCGGTTTCTTATCTTTGTGTCCAGATGGTGGTTTTGACCCCAACATTTCCAGGAATTCTTTTTCCGATAATATTTTCGCGCCCAACTCTTTTGCCTTGTTCAACTTTGAACCTGCTTCTTCCCCAGCGAGCAGAAAATCGGTGCTCTTGCTGACTGAGCCAGTCACATTGCCGCCGGCATCGCGGACGAGAGCCGAAGCTTCATCGCGTGACAATGTCGGCAGTGTGCCTGTGAGAACAAAAGTTTTGCCGGCGAATACCTGTGCTTCTGTTTTCGGTTTCCTGGCTGCCCCTGTCGGATGGATGCCGAGCGTGTCTAGGCGCTTGAGAATTTTCTTTCCAACTGAAGTCTCAAAAAAACGGAGCAGATTGCGAGCGCCTTCTAATTCAATATCGGCAGTGACTTCCAGAATTGGCGGAGCCAATTCTTTGCTTCCCCGTTTCTTTTTTTCGTTTTTTTCGACTTTGAGAACAACGCCAGCGTTTTGAAGGTGCTTTACAAGTTCTTCAATCTGCTGATTCACCTTGGTCTGCTGTTCAATTCGCCGCCGCCACTCCTCTTTTTCTTTCTCGGACAGAAGCTCGATTTCAGTTTTTAACTGTTGCCGTTTTGCACCATCTGTTTCTGACTTCAATATCTTTTCTTTGTCGATCCGCTCCCGGCGTATTGGCCCCATGTTAAGCGTCGAATCTGGGCTCAAAGTTTTTGCCTCCTCAACTTTTTCGTAGAGCAATAGGCATTGTTTCAGAATTTCTGAATGGGAAAGTTCCTCAATGTTCTTATGGAGTTGTGCCAGTTGATATGCAGTTGTCTCTCCAACGCTAGGCACTCCAAGCGCCAAGAGCCACCGTGACAGCGGCGCGGTTTTGGCGCGTTGAAGCGCTTCCAGAACTTTCGTCGCGTTTTTCTCGCCGAACACACGTGGTTCGTCGTCGGTGCCGAGGTTCAGCTTCGCCAGTTGTTCCAGCTTCAAATCGAACAGGTCGAGCGGTTCCTTGACGAGGCCGCGTTCGACGAGTTTTTCGGCGACGATGCCGCCCAGCGATTCGATGTCGAGCGCCTTGCGGTGCGCGAAATATTCCACGCGCCGGGTCTGTTGCGCCGGGCAGCCGGCAATGTTTTGGCAACGCCACGCGACTTCCTCGGCGTCTCCGGCGGAAACTTTTTCCTTTGCAATCGGCCCGCCGCACGCAGGGCATTTGCCACCGACGTGTTTGAACAGGTCAAATTCCTCCGCGCCGGGCGGACGTTTGGTTTTCACCACCTCAAAAATCTCCGGGATGACCATGCCGGCCTTGCGGATGACCACGGTGTCGCCGATGCGGATGTCTTTGCGGCGGATTTCGTCTTCGTTGTGGAGTGTGGCGCGCGAAATCGTCGAGCCTTGCACGAAGACGGGTTCAAGTTCGGCCACGGGCGTGAGCACGCCAGTGCGCCCGACTTGCACGGTGATGTCGCGCAGCACGGTTTCCGCAGGCGTAATCCAGGGAACTGGTTTGTGGACGATGGCGTAGCCCGGCGCGCGCGCGCGACTGGGAATGCGCGCCCAGTCAGCAAGCGAATTGACCTTGAGCACGATGCCATCAATCTCGTAGGGCAACTGCCGGCGGAGGTCGCGGTCTTCGTCGTAATGTACAACCACCTTGTCCGCGTAAATTTTCAGAACCTCCTCGATGTCGCGGCAGACCCACCAGAGTTTTTGTGTGGGTAGACCGAATCGCGCGAGTGTCTCGAGCATTTCGGAATGTTTCTTGAACTCGATGCCGTCAACCTCGCCGGTGGCGTAAAACACGGCGCGGATGGGGCGTTGCGCGACGAGACGCGGATCGAGTTGCTTGAGCGTGCCGGCGGTGGCGTTGCGGGCATTTTGAAACTGCTCACCACTGGTTGCGTCAAATTCGGCTTTGAGCTTTTCAAAATCCTCATTTGTGATGTATGCCTCACCGCGCACTTCGAGCAGTGCGGGCGGATTTTTCAAATTCAATTCCAGCGGAATCGCGCGAACGGTTTTAAGATTGGCAGTGATGTCGTCGCCTTCCGTGCCGTCGCCACGCGTGACGCCGAGCGCGAGCTTGCCGTGGCGGTAGTGAACACTGATGGACACGCCGTCCACTTTCGGCTCCATGACATATTCGACTCGGTCGCGGCCTAATTTTTTGCAAATGCCCTCGTCGAACTTGATCAGTTTCGGGAGCGTATTCGCGTCTTGCAGGCAACTGCGTTTGAACCAGCTGGGTTCAGCCTTTTCGTCGGGCTGTTTCGCCGCTGCAACTTTGTCTAGCGAAAGCATCGGCACGAGATGTTTGACGCGGGCAAAACTTTCACTGGGCGCACCACCGACGCGTTGCGTGGGTGATTCTGGCGTGACGAGTTCTGGAAAATTATTTTCCAATTCCTGCAAATCTTGAAAGAGCAAATCATATTCGCGGTCAGAAATAATTTGCCGGCCTTCGACATAATAAGCGTGGTCGTGCCGGCGGATTTCGTCAGCGAGTTGCACGTGGCGTTTTTTTGCTTCGGCGGGTGTCACGGTAAAATAGTATTTGAGAATGAATTTATGCGTCGTCTATTTCGATTGTTTGGGACGGGGAAGCCTCTCAATTCGAGAATAGGCACCATTTGATCCGATACCGATTGTAACCGATATGCCGCCGTATGGCGACTTCGTTGCGGGTCTGGGCAATTTCTTTCTGGGTATTTTGGATATAGGCTTGGGCAATAAAGATTCAGGAAGTTTTGCGGTTTGTTGAATGGCTACCAGCCATGCTTGTTCTGTAACCAG
>JBEKJN010000007.1:0-24524 GCA_050011235.1 Verrucomicrobiota bacterium
AATGATACGCCATAATAGAAATCACCAACTAACTCAAAATCATTCAACTCAAATTCCGCTGACAACGGTATCCCCGGCTCGCGCACGTCGGCGACCGCACCGGCCTCGAACTGATTCGCACGCTGCAGGACCACGGCATCCATCAAGGCATCGAGGTCAACATGGAGCACACGATGGTCACGCTGCTCAAGAACGGGGACCGTGTGGCCGGCGCGTTCGGCTACGACCGCGAGCGCGGGCGCTTCAAAATCTTTCGGGCGAAGGCGATTGTGCTCGCCACGGGCGGCATTGGCCGCGCCTACAAAATCAGCAGCAATTCCTGGGATTGCACCGGTGACGGCCAGTCGCTTGCCTATCATGCCGGCGCGGAACTGGTGGACATGGAGTTCGTGCAGTTCCACCCGACGGGCATGATCTGGCCGCCCAGCGTGATGGGCATGCTCGTGACCGAAGGCGTGCGCGGCGAGGGCGGCGTTTTGCGGAACAAGGACGGCAGGCGTTTCATGTTCGACGACATTCCCGACAATTACAAAGCCCAAACCGCCGACAACGAGGAGGAAGGCTGGCGTTATTGTGCGGGCGACCGAAATGCGCGCCGGCCAGCTGAACTGCTCACGCGCGACCACGTGGCGCGTTGCATCATGCGCGAAGTCAAGGCCGGCCGCGGCAGCCCCCACGGCGGCGTGTTCCTCGACATCTCGTGGATCAAGGAAAAAATTCCGAACGCCGCCGAGCACATCAAACGCAAGCTGCCCAGCATGTACCACCAGTTCCTGCAGCTCGCCAACGTTGACATCACCAAGGAGCCGATGGAAGTCGGGCCGACAACGCACTACATCATGGGGGGCGTGTGTGTGAACAGCGACACTCAAATGTCAACGGTGCCGGGGCTGTTCGCGGCGGGCGAAGTGACCGCCGGATTGCACGGCGCAAACCGGCTGGGCGGCAATTCGCTGTCGGATTTGATTGTGTTCGGCAAACGGGCCGGAGAGTTCGCCGCAAAATTCGCGAAGGAACACGGCGCCGGCCAGGTCAGCGACGACCAGATCGAGGGAGCCGCGCGAGTGGCATTGGAGCCCTTCAATCGCGGGGCGTCGGCGGGCGGCAGCGCCGAAGGACCCTATCAGGTGCAGTATGATTTGCAGGAGATGATGCAAAACCTCGTCGGCATTGTCCGGCGGGAAGAGGAAATGGTCCGCGCAGTGGACGGGATTGGAAAACTTTTGGAACGCGCCAAACATGTCGCCGTCCACGGTCACCGTGAATTCAATCCCGGCTGGCACACGGCGCTGGATTTGAAAAATTTGCTCACGGTGTCCGAGGCCATTACGCGTTCGGCCATCGAGCGCAAGGAAAGTCGCGGCGGACATTTCCGCGACGATTTTCCGAACAAGGATGCGGCGTCCGGCAGGATGAACGTCGTTGTCCGGAAGAACGCCGACGGCACGATGCAGGTGCGGCGCCAGCCAATTCCCGAAATGCCGCCGGAGTTGAAACAGATCATCGAGGAGATGAAATGAAATCGGCCACCTTCAGAATCTGGCGCGGTGACGCCCATGGCGGGAAGTTCGTGGAGTATACCACGGAAACCACTGAAGGCATGGTGGTGCTCGATGCCATGCTGCATATTCAGGCCGCGCAGGCCAACGACATGGCGTGCCGCTGGAATTGCAAGATCGGCCGGTGCGGCTCGTGCTCGGCGGAAATCAACGGCATGCCGAAACTGTTGTGCATGACGCGCCTGGACGAGCTGCCGCTCGACCAGCCCGTGACCATCGAACCCATGAAGGCGTTTCCCATTCAGCGTGATTTGGTCACGGACGTTTCCTGGAATTATCACGTTAAGAAAAAAATCAAGAAGTTCAAGCCGCGCAAACCCGACGCGCCGGACGGCACCTGGCGGATGCAGCAGGCGGACATTGACCGCGTGCAGGAATTCCGCAAGTGCATCGAATGTTTTCTCTGCCAGGACGTCTGCCACGTGTTGCGCGAGCACCACAAGCACGATGAATTCATCGGTCCGCGTTTTCTGGTTTACACCGCCGCCTTGGAGATGCACCCGCTGGACACGGAAGATCGGTTGCCGGAATTGAAGCAGGCGCACGGCGTCGGCTTTTGCAACATCACCAAATGCTGCACGAAAGTCTGCCCCGAAAGCATCGCCATCACCGACAACGCCATCATCCCGCTCAAGGAACGCGTGGTGGATGAATACTTCGACCCGCTCGGCTGGCTGTGGAAGAAGTTACGGCCGAAGGCATGATGGCGAACGTCAGACCGCCACGCCTTCTTCTTCGGCTTCCCTTGTCGCCACGAGGTCTTTTTCCGCCAGCACCCAATCCTTCAATGTCAGCGGATGCTCCGGCAGCTTGTCGCGATACAACCGATATAATCCCCGGCAGGCTTCCTGTGCGTCCTAGACCACAAAACCGCTCGACCCAGCCAATCTACTGCCAATTTGGGCAGAACAATACGCCCACGACGACCAGCGATATTACAAGAATTTGTAGCATAAGCCGTTTCCAATTTGGAACAGTTCTTGGCTGTTCATTACATGACAATAGTCGGAAAACGACGCTTGCACTATGGGGTGTTCACCCCACACGCCCCAATCCACAGTAGGGTTACACCCCATAGCTAAAGACCGGCCCATTGCGTAGTGTGCATATGGTAAGAAAAACCAAAAGAAAAGGAAAATTATATGTTGTATACAATTGCGTTCATATTGCTCGTTCTGTGGCTGGCCGGTCTCGTAAGCGGTTACGCGCTGGGTGGGTTCATCCATCTGCTGTTGGCGGTTGCCATTGTCATGGTGCTCTTCAACCTCATTTCTAGGCGTAAGCCAGCGTGATGGAGCGGCCAGTTAGGCACAGGGTTTTTGAGTGGAAGGGGTGTGTGTGGCGACACATACAGGTTTCGGTAAATATCCTTGAAAGAAAATGGCAAGCCTGCTTTGATAACCATAGGATAAAGGCCACAGATAAACGGAATCGAGTTTGTGTCACGCGGGACGAAAACAGAACATATGAAAAGACTAATCGTTCCAGTATTGGTCGGCCTCTTGGCCGTCACTGGCTTAACCACCAGCGCCGGGGAGCCAGCCATCAATCCCACCGGGACTTGGAAATGGATGGCACCCCAAAATCCAGACGGTAAGACCCCGAACATTACCTTTACCCTGAAGCTCCAAGGCGAGACTTTGACGGGGACGGTCAATAAAAGCACCAGCACGACAACCATCACCAACGGTGTATTAAAAGGCGATGAGGTCTCGTTTCAGACGGTTCGAGAAGGCATAAGCGGGAAAACGACGACCACCTATAGCGGCATACTCAGCGGCGACACAATCAGGGGCAATATCGAAACTGACGTGGACAAGGCAAAAGTCCACGCCGTTTCGGAGTGGGAGGCCAAGCGGGTCAAGGAATAGCTCGCCGAAGAGCCGCATGTGCCGCTTCGTAAGCAACAAGCCAAGCTGCCAGAGGCGGTCGCTGAGGTTGAGCGTTAGCTGCCGAGAAGCGTATGCCACGAAACGAAGCATCCGAAACAAGAAAAAGGCACGTTGTTGCCTTGTTAGAGCAGTGCCTTGGCCCACTCTGCTTGAACCATCCGCATCGCACCGATTGGCACATCTCGGAAGATGGCGCTGTGGAAGTTTTCATTACTGATTCCAAAGCACATTTCCGCCAACGTCCTTGGTTCGACATGAAGGCGGCTGACCTTAAAGAACTCGCACGACACCCTGCTGGCTTCGTCTTATTCATTTTAGGTGATGACACTCATTTTCTGGTCATTCCAGCGCGGGACATTGTCGCACAGATTCCCAATCATCGAGAGGGGCTTACAAAGAAGGGATTCTATCACTTCAACACGGTCTTGGGGTCACGAGCCTTCAAGCAGCTTCCAGCGTGGGACTATTCCAAGTATTTCGGGAAGATTGACCTTATCCCCCAAGTGCATCATGGCACGGCAGCTAGCCGGTTCGTTGATTGGCGCGGCGTTGTGGTTTTCCCTGATCGCGCAGATCGTCCACATTCGCGCGCTGCTGGCGAAGAAATAAAGCCGTCCAACGGCGTTTCGACGCCAGTTTTAGGGTCGTTTAATCAGCCCTTGGTGGTGGTTTAAACTGGCCATTGGCGCGCTTTGATTGGCGCGGCGTTGCCCTGAAAAACGGCTTTTCATAGGTTCCAGGTTCCACCCCTGTTTTGCCATGTCCGGTTTCATGGCTTCACAGTTCCAAAAGCTAAAACCAGTTGATTCCATCGGTGTTTTATGCAGTCGCTTTTTGGAACTGACAATCCGGACACCGCTTTCCAATCCGGACATTTCAAAAACCCTAAGAATCGTTGTAAGTACTTGATTCTGTGCTTAATCCTTGCTTTTCCGCCTAATTCCGGCATTCCGGACAAAATCGTCGTAAATGATCATCAAGCGAAGACTGGTGCGCGGTACAAGACTTGAACTTGTGACCCCTACCGTGTCGAGGTAGTGCTCTGCCAACTGAGCTAACCGCGCACTGGAAGTTTGAGGCTGACAGTCCTGCCGCGCGTTGGCAAGCGCGAATTGACAGCGCAACGCTGCAAAATGCGTGGCGAAAAATTTGTTTGTATGGCGGTCGCGCCCGCCATTACTTTGCTGAACACTTATGACCTTCATCCACGAAGATTTTTTGCTGGGCACAAAAACCGCACGCCAGCTCTACCACAAATACGCCGAAGCCGAGCCGATTTTTGATTATCACTGCCACATCCCGCCGCGCGACATCGCGGAAAACCGCCGGTTCAAAAACCTTTTTGAAATCTGGCTCGAAGGCGACCATTACAAATGGCGCGCGTTGCGGGCCAATGGTGTCGCGGAACGCTTTATCACGGGCAACGCCACGCCGCGTGAGAAATTCCAAGCCTGGGCCGCCACCGTGCCGTTCACGCTGCGCAACCCACTTTACCACTGGGCGCACCTTGAATTAAAATGCTGCTTCGGCATCACGGAATTGCTCGATGAAAAATCCGCCGACCGCATCTGGAAAAAAGCCAACGAAATGCTCGCCACGCCGGAACTGACCACGCAGGGCATCTTGAAAAAATTCAACGTCAAGGTCGTCTGCACCACGGATGATCCGGTGGACAACCTGGAACAGCATCGCACGTTTGCGGCGTTGGGGCATCCGACGAAAATGTTGCCGGCGTTCCGGCCCGACCGGGCGCTGATGGTCAACCAGCCCGCCGCCTTCAACCAATGGGTCGGGCAACTCGCGCAGGCCGCCAACGTGGATATTAACGGCCTGACCGCGTTCCTGAGCGCATTGCGCAAGCGCCACAGCTTTTTCCATTCGCAAGGCTGCCGGTTGTCTGACCATGGCCTGAATTGCTGTTTCGCGGATTTTTGTTCCGAAAAGGTTGCCGCCGCGATTTTCGACAAGGCGCGGCGCGGTGAAGCGGTTTCGCCGCAGGAGCACGGACAGTTTGCGTCGTTCATGATGCTGTTCTTCGGCAGGCTCGATGCGTCGAAAGGCTGGACCAAGCAGCTTCATCTCGGGGCGTTGCGCAGCAACAACACACGCTCGCTGAAGCAAATTGGTCCCGATACCGGCTTTGATTCCATCGGCGATTTTCCGCAATGCCAGACCTTGGCGGCTTATCTGGACCGGCTCGACCAGGAAAACGCCTTGCCCAAAACCATCCTTTACAACCTGAACCCGGCGGACAATTACGCCTTTGCCACGATGATCGGCAATTTCCAAGACGGCACGATTCCGGGAAAAATCCAGCTCGGTTCGAGCTGGTGGTTTCTGGACCAGAAGGAAGGCATGGAATGGCAGCTTAACGCGCTGTCCAACCTCGGCCTGCTTTCGCGCTTCATCGGCATGATCACGGATTCGCGTTCGTTCATGTCCTATTGCCGCCATGAATATTTCCGGCGCGTGCTCTGCAACCTCATCGGGCGCGACGCGGAAAATGGTGAACTGCCCAATGACGAAAAAATGCTCGGCCCGATGATTCGTAACATCTGCTACGCCAACGCCAAAAATTACATGGCGTTCCCCGGCGTGGTAGACCCCGATGCGCGACCCGGCGGCAACCCCGGTTCGCAGCGCAGAATCAAGACGTGACCATTTTGTTGTCCGCGAACAATTTCAACTTTGAAGTCGCTGCGTGATTTCGCTAACCTGCCGTCATGTCACGCAAGACGCCAGCGGGTCCGGGCAACGGCTTCAACGACATCATCGGCGTCGCGCTGCTGGCCGCGGCGCTGCTGCTGCTGGTTTCGCAGGTTTCATTCGACCGCTACGACCTCGCGTCCAACCGCACGCCGCCCAACAATCCAATCCACAATTTGATCGGGACCTACGGCGCACATGTCGCGAATGCGTCGTTTTTTTTCTTCGGTCTCGGGGCTTTTGTCCTCCCCTTTTTGCTGGCGGCATTCGGACTGGGCTATTTGTTTAATTTTATCGGTTATCTGCGCGAACGGCGGATTTGGTCGGTCGTGTGGGGCGTTGTGATGATATTGTCGCTCACCGGCTTGCTGCACATAATGAACCGGCCCCTGCGGCATTTGTGCGCAAACATTAACGCACCGAGCGCGGGCGGCTGGTTCGGTTACTTCACCTACGACTACGGATTCTGGATGCTCGGCGCGGTCGGCGCAACCATTGTCTATGCCACGCTTTATCTCATCAGCCTGCTGTTCCTGACCGATTTCCGCCTCGGCGACTGGTTGCGCAGATGGTTTGAAAAAACGGAAGCCACCGCAGGCGCAACCGCCGAAGAAACCGCGCTCGACCGCCGCGCGCGCGAACTCGAAAAACAGGCGAAGAAATTGCAGGAGGAAGTTGCACGCTCCGGTCTCGGCGCGGATATGCAGCCGGTGCCGGAGCCGACCGTCCGCGATTTGAGCGTGCCGCCGGCCAAATCCGCGCGTGGCAAAAAAGCTTCGCCGCCCGAAACGTCCCGTGAGCCCGCGTCCGCCACGGAAGGCGAAACCGCCGCTCCGCGCGAACTGGCCCCGGCCACAACCGGGGACATTCTCGGTGGAAAATCGGAAACCGAGGAACCGGAAAAAATTGACCCGGAAAAGCCCGCTGAACCAGCGGTTCATCTTGCGGACGGTTCTGTGCCGGCGAAACCGAAAACGAAACCCAGAAGGCCGAAGCCCATCACCGTTGCCGCGACGCCCATCATCGGCAATTACCAGTTGCCGTCGCTGGATTTTCTGCAATACCCCGACATGACCGTGAAGCCCACCGAGTCGAAGGAGGAATTGATGGCCAACGCGCGGCTGATGCAGCAGACGCTCGCGCAGTTCGACATCGAGGTTTCGCTCGGCGACATCACCAAAGGCCCGACCATCACGCGCTACGAGTTGCATCCCGCGCCGGGCGTGAAGCTGGAAAAAATCACCGCGCTCTCGAACAACATCGCCGCCGCGCTCAAGGCCGAGCGCATTCACATCCTCGCGCCGGTGCCCGGCAAAAGTTCCGTCGGTGTCGAGGTGCCGAATCCCACCAAGACGATGGTCATCGTGCGCGATTTGTTCGAGTCCGAGGAATGGCGCAACAGCAAGGCGAAGATTCCGATCGCGCTGGGCAAGGACGTTTACGGCCATCCAATTGTCGCCGATCTTTCGGAGATGCCGCACCTGCTCATCGCCGGCAGCACCGGCTCGGGCAAGTCCGTCTGCATCAACGCCATCATCACCTCCCTGCTCTATCGCTTTTCGCCCGACCAGCTCCGCTTCGTGATGATTGATCCGAAGGTGGTCGAACTGCAGCATTACAACACGCTCCCGCACCTCGTCGTGCCGGTCATCACCGACCCGAAAAAGGTCATCCTCGCGCTCCGCTGGGTGGTGAATGAAATGGAAAAGCGTTACCAGATCTTTGCGCGCGTCGGGGTCCGCAACATCAACTCGTTCAATTCGCGCCCCAAAAACAAGCCGTTGCCGGAGACCGAACCCGAATTGCCGCTCACGGCCAAAAAAGAAAAAGTCGAGCCGGGCGCGGAAGGGTTCGCGGTCGAAGTGGACGAGGAAATCGTCGTGCCGCGCGACGACGACATCGTAATTCCGGAAAAGCTGAGTTACATCGTCGTCATCATTGATGAACTCGCGGACCTGATGCTGGTCGCGCCTGCCGACGTGGAAATGGCCATCGCGCGCATCACGCAGATGGCGCGCGCGGCGGGCATCCATTGCATCGTGGCCACGCAGCGGCCGAGCGTGGACGTCATCACCGGCGTCATCAAGGCGAACATCACCGCACGCATCGCGTTCCAGTGCGCCTCACGCGTGGACTCGCGGACGATTCTCGATGCGATGGGCGCGGACAAATTGCTCGGTAAAGGCGACATGCTTTACCTGCCGCCCGGTTCGGCGAAACTGATTCGCGCCCAGGGCGCGCTCATCACCGACCAGGAAATCACGAACATCGTCGGATTTATTGCCAAGCAGGCCAAGCCGAGTTACGAAATGGAAATCCATCAGCAACTTTCCCGGCCCGCGAGCACCTTTGAAAACGAAACCGGCATTGACGAGGACGAGGAACTCATCCAGCAGTGCATTGAAGTCATCCGCAGCGAACAAAAGGCGAGCGTCTCATTGATGCAACGGCGGCTGCGGCTTGGTTACACCCGCGCCGCGCGCATCATGGACGAACTGGAGAACCGCGGCATCGTCGGCCCGAGCAAGGGCGCCGAGCCGCGTGACATCTTGATTGATCTGGACGGCACGGGCGCGGATGGCGGCGGGCAGAGTGCGGTGTAAATTCATTTGGCTATCGATGAAAACGAATTTTCCCGCCCGCCTGGCCATCTCCGCATGAAACAATTTCTGGTAACGCTGCCCCGCAACCTCATTGGCTGTTTCCAAGGCCGGAGGATCGTCTGGCATATCATTGCCATCCTGCTCACCTTCATCCTCGTCATGTCCAGCTTCGACTGGCGCTATTTTCTCGCCACCCACAATCCGGCGTTTCGTTCATGGATGTTTCCCGCCGTCCGGATCGGCGGCCTGCTGCCTCTCACCTTGCCGCTGATTCTTTTTGCACTCGGCATCATCGCCAGAAGTGCCAGAACCATTCTGACCGGTTGGGCTGTTGGTCAGGCGGCACTCCTCGGCTCGCTCGTCTCTTCCGCCTATAAAGCGGTTACGGGTCGCGCCCATCCTTCGCATGTCGTCGGCGCGGACATCAGTCATGTCTTCCACTTCGGCTTTCTGCGCGGCGGAGTTTTCTGGGGCTGGCCGTCGTCGCATGCCACCATCGCTTTTGCCATGGCCGCGACAGTGTTCACGCTCTGTGCAAAACGACGTTGGCTGGGTTTCGTGGCGCTCCTCTACGCTTGCTATGTCGGCATTGGTGTCTCCATGACCATCCATTGGTTCTCGGATTTCGTGGCCGGAGCGATCATTGGGTCGGTCATCGGAGCCGTGGTCGGGAAGAGTTTTCGGGAAACACCGAACACTGAACGCCGAACATCGAATGCCGAATGAGCTGCAGGCGGACGCCGGAAACCAATTCGATGTTCAGAGTTCGATGTTGGATGTTCGATGTTCCCAATTCACTTCACCGGAACCTGCCAGACCCAATCGCCTTCCTTTTCGTCGAACAAAGTCTTTCCCGGCACGCCACCGTCGTCTTTTTCATTCCAACCGACGGAATAGAGCACAAATTGTCCGTCATTCGTGAGATGATATTTGTAAGGCTCGCCGGAAATCACGTCGTTGGGCAATTCAGAGATGAATCGCGGCACAAGCGCCTCCAAAGTTTCGGGAAATTGTCCGTTGGCCAGCCGGCATCTTTCGAGGGCGCAGGCCAGCACCGCTTCGTCAACGGCGGTTTGGGCTATCGCCGCTTTCATGGGGACTCTACCCAGCGCCGGTAACAGCAACGCAGCTATGAGCCGATGATGAATGACTCGGCTGAAGCCCGGGCTTCCCAGTACTCGCCCGAACTCGCCTTTGTTGGATTCCACCTGCTTCGGCGAGATCTGTTTCTTTGCAGGATCCAGATTTGTTCCTAACAGCATGTGAAACATCCGACAATAGTTGAATTCCTCCTGATGGTACCAGCCGCTTGCAACAAGCAAGTCAATCAGGTTGGCAATTCTATGGCCCGAAGGCGTGGTGGATTCGGAGTTGCTGATATCGTTCCAGTAATGAATGCCGTTTTTCCTAGTTAATTCAACAGTCAGAATCCCTGCGGCCTGTTCCGCACCGAGCGGCCGTTTCAAATCCGCCACGAAATCGTATTGCTGGAAACACGTTTCCAGTTCCTGCAGCTGGGCGTCGGACCACGCGTGCTCAGCCAATCCTTCCCAGACCGGTTGCATCGCAAGTTGCACGCAAGCGAGGCGAACCAGATAAGAAATCAAAAAGGGTTCGGTCTTCACCGAATCGGCCAGGTAAAGGGACAGCTTCACGTCCGCCAAGGCCTCGTCGCTCCGGCCAATGGCCAGTTCAGCGCAGGCCTTGAGTTGCAAACGTTGGCAGGCCTTCTTCGCATTGCCGAGGTGAGGCAGAAGAATTCCCCACGGATTGTCCAGGTCGTAAACCACCGGATATCGCGAATACGGCCGCCGACTGGCGTCGCGCAGCTCCGCCAGAACCATCTCGTTGGTTTTTAATCCTTCCAGAACGGCCGGCGCTGCGGCGGCACGCGATGTCGGATCCAGTTTGCCTGATTCAAATTCCTGATTCGAATTCGTCTGGCCGGACTGGATTGCGCCAAACGCCATTTCCCACGCGACGAGATCCATGAAATGACGGTCAATCTTTTCCTTGGTTGTGGAAACCCGGCCAAGGGCCTGCGCGAAATTGTCCTGCCATTGGTTTATGAATCGATCCGTTGAATTTTTGTTGGTGCTTAGCGCAAACCAGGATTCGACAACCGGTGTTGCTGCGAAGTTTTGGTCATCAGGAACGGATTTGGGAATGAACGCACTGTAATCAAGCTGCGCACCGGCAGCTTCCAGTTGCTGACGATATTGGTTCCACGCGTGCCAGCCACGCCAGTCCTCCTCGGCATAAAACAGTGCGAGAAGTGTCACCAGCCAGGCCAGCCAAATCAACATGCGCCGGACGGCGCGGGTTCGCGGCCACACGGATTTGCCGGTGTCTTTGGATTTTTCGTTTGAGTTCATTTGAATCAGACCGTCAGGATTTCATAACGCCGCTGGCTGCGCGGCTGCGGCAGAATCAATCTCGGCGGCCCGGCATCGCGCGAGTCGGGCGATTGAATCATTTGCAAAAGTTCCCGGCGGTTTTCGCGCAGCGAGGCCATGATGATTTGCGCGGAGGGAATTTTTTGGGCGGGAATCGACGCCGTCAGACCCGGCGAATGGCCGACGTTCAAACTCAGGAAGGCAACCACGAGCCACATCGCACTCATCGCGGCGAAGTGCCGGTGATATTCCCGGAAAAATCCGCGTAGAAAATCGAGCAGGCTGGGTGAAGACTGCCGGTTTTGTGCCCGGGCCAAATCTGCCAACGCACCCTTCCGAATTGCGTCGAGGCCGGGTTCAGCGGCCTGATGACATTTGAACAGGATTTCACGCGGCGTTTTCATTTCTTTTCCTCCAGCAATTTTTTAAGTGCGCGCTTGGCGTAATGCATCCGGGATTTCACTGTGCCGGGATTTGTGCCCGTAATCCCGGCAATTTCTTCAATCGAAAAATCTTCGACGAAGTGCAACAGCAGCACGGAGCGTTGCGGCAACGGCAACTGATTCAGCAGTTGCATAAACTCAGTCTCCTGTTCCTGCCGGATGAGCAAATCGTCCGGGCCGTCTTCAAATTCGTCCGGTGATTCGGGAAGTTCATCGAGTAGAACCTCCTCGCGATTTTGTTTTCGCCAGCGCTGGAGGCATTTCTGATGCGCAATGCCAAAGAGCCAGCTCCCGAATTTCCCGTCGTCGCGCAGACCGTCAATGTGCCGGACGGCGGCGATGAATGTCTCCTGCACGAGGTCGAGGCTCGTCTGCTCATGATGGACCAGTTCAAAAACATAAACGTAAAGCGGCAGTTGGTAGCGCCGAAAGAGAATGTCCCAAGCCTCCGGTTTTCCGTCGCGGGCCTGTTGCACGGGCAGTTGTTCGCGTTCAGCCACTACCAGCATTTACACCAAGAGGAATGCGCGCGGCGAGAAAAGGTTCAATGCGCCGGTGGATTTTTTACCACAAAGGCACGAAAAAACGAAGCCGGAAAGAAACATCGAACATCCAACATCGAACGCTGAACATCGAATTGGCGGCTACCGAGTGCGAATCATTCGATGTTCGATTTTCCAATTCACTTCGTCGGATACTGCCAGACCCAATCGCCATTGGTGTAATCGGTCCCGCCGGTTTTTGTCATAACGATCTGTCCACCATCATCCGTTTCGTTCCAGCCGATGGAGTAGAGGACAAAATTCCCATCGCTGGTGCGGTGATAATGCAACGGCTGGCCGCCGATGATGTCGTGCGGCAATTGTTCGATGAACTGCGGCACGAGCGCGTCGAGCGTTTCGGGATATTCGCCATGCGCAAGCCGGTAACGCTCCAACCCACAGGCAATCTGTGCTTCATTGGCCAGCGTTTGGTTATAGGCAGTTGTTTGTTCCGCTTTGGCAACATTGAGGACTGTGATAGCCGCAAGGAACTTGTAGGGCGATTTGTGATTTAAAAAATTGTCAACGTATTGCGCCGCGTCGTCAAATACACGGGGTGAAACAGTATCGTGCGCGAGGTCGAAGCCCTTCAACGGCATGCGATCGAGTTCGACAACGTTGACCATGTTTTGATAGATCCAACCTTGCGGCACCGGTATTGGGCTTAAATTCCGATTGACGGAGGCAAAAATTTTATTTGTCCAGGTAATTTCACACCAATGGCACATGCCGGCAGGTTCGGTTTTCAGTGCTTCAACAAGAAACGGCGCCAGTTTGATTTCTTTGAGTTGATCTTTAAGCGCGACTAGTTGCGGTTCATACCAAGCTTTCAGTCGTATTCCATCAGCAACAACATCTGTGTAAACTCCAGCGACAGCCACGTTGATCATTGCCGAAACCAAAGTCATCGTTTTGCCGGTTGGCGGGGCTTCCAACGGGCGGCGAGAATCGTTGAGCAATGACAGTTCACGTAAAGCTTTTTCCGGCTGGCCAAGAAGTAAATAGCATTGTGCTCTTTGCGCGAGTGTTTGCGATAAAGCGCGAAAAGCTGCGTAATCCGGAATCGGTATGAAAAAAACATTGTCGTAGTCGCCATCCATCCGTGCGTATGGCCTTTTGAGCGCTTCGCGAATCAAATTAAAATCAGGTTCAAATTGCTCACTCCACGCCAGGTAATCTGCTGCGGAGTCGGCATCTAAAACGGCCCGAAAAGAATTCGCTCCGGTCCTTTCGACGTGAATTTTGGGCGAGCCGAGTTTGGCTGCGTCGTTCGGAAAAAATTGCGTAAACAGCGCAATGATTTCTTTATCGTCCGGTGTTCTTTCCGATTGCATAATAATCCGCGCCGGTTTGATTTCGGCCAACGATTTTATCAAAAGCGCAAAACTCTGTGAGCCAATTACGTTTGTGCCGATGACGTCCTCAAATAATTTTTCGGTTTTCTCACACGCGTCGGGCAAAACGTAAATTTGCGGAGAGATTGGGGATTTTATTGTGATGCGGGCAACGTTTGATTTTGGATCTTCGACCAGTTGCAGGTCATATTTGTTGAGCAACGCCAAAAGTGCCTCCCGAGCGGTGATATTTTCCCAACGGACTGAAACCGTTGGTTCCGGTTTGATTTGACCGTTTTGGTCAGGTTGGTCATAGCCTGTCTGGGGATCCAGCAAGTAATTGATGTGCGCCACGCGTGCGAGGTTTTCAATAACCGTAGTCAATGGAACATCCTGCATCTCAATAATCGGAATGATGAAATTGGGAGACGAGATGTTTGTTTCAACCGCGGTAGCTGGCAGAAAAACGGCTTTTCCAAAGGAACTGTATCGCAACACTAAATTTGGATTTTCCAAAGCAAGAGAAGCACTTGTCGAAGGCGGCATCACGACCAATTCCGCTATCACCGCAACATTGGTATTTGCGTAGGTGAGCCGCTTTGCAAGTTCGTTTGTGAAGTTGCCCGATCGGGGTTTGACAAACCATTCCGCCATTTTTGGTGCCTTAAAAAAATTCTGGCCATCCGGCACTGGCGGCGGGATGTAGGCTTTCCAATCCAGTGTTTCGCCTTTGGCTTCGAGTTCGCGCTTGCAATTTTCCCACGCATGCTTGCCGCTCCAATTCTCCTCTGTATAAAAAAGTGCAACTAACGCAACCAGTCCGACCAATGCGATCAGCGTGATCGAGATTGTCCATGCAATGGCTTTCGCGTCCCTGTTCATGTCGTTCCTATTTTCCATGATTGCCAATCACGCGTCAAACCCGCTAAATAAGGCGAATGCCAACGGTCGCCGAACAACTCCGCGCCGGGCGCGAAGCCAGACAACTCACGATCCCCCAGGTCGCCGAGGCCACCAAAATCCGCACCGACCACATCCGCGCGCTCGAAGAGGGAAACTTCAACGTGTTCTCCGCACCGGTTTATATCCGCGGATTTGTCCGCAACTACGCCACACATCTCAAACTCGACGTGCCGCAAGTCATGGCCGCGCTCGACGCCGAACTGGGCCGCACGGAAAAATTCAAGGAGCCGCCGCCGCTGGTCGGGGAATCCAAAACCGTGCTCGATCACCTGATGTATTGGCTCGCCAGGCTGAATTGGCGGGTGGGAGTCGTCGGCATCGCCGCCGTCGGGATTGTTTTAATCGTCCTGCTCGCCGGTCTTGCGTGGCGGCATCACGGGCACAGTCATTCGACGGTCAACCTGCCGCCCGCCGTTTATCAATCCACCAACTCCGGCGAAACGCTGCCGCTGCCGTCGCACCATTAAAAATCATTCGGAGGGGCGAGTTCCACGAGCCCCTGATTTCTCCGATGAAGTTTGGGACGGCGACACGCCGTCCCTCCCGAATCACACCTCGCTCAAATAAATCGCCCGGTTGCGCCACAAATAAATCGCGCCGGACGCGACCGTCAGCACCACGGTCAGCCAGAGCATGATTTCCGCGAAGGCCGGCACCCACGACATGAAAAAATTTTGCAGCGAGGCCGGCCATTCCTCACAGGCGTCCACCAACAGCAAGGCGTTGATGGCCACGATTTGCGAGACGGTCTTATGCTTGCCGAAGTTTTCCGCCGCGAGCACGACGTTTTTTGACGCCGCCAGCAGGCGCAGGCCGGTGATGGCCAGTTCGCGCGCGACGATAAGGATGACCATCCACGCCGCGACCTTCACCGGCGCGTTCGGATCCAGGCGCGTGCTTTCGACGAAGGCGATGAACGCCGAGCAGGTCATGATTTTGTCCGCCAGCGGGTCCATCAGGATGCCAAAATTGGTGATGAGCCGGTGGCGGCGGGCGAGCCAGCCGTCGAGAAAATCCGTGGCGCCGGCTAGGGAGAAGAGGACCAGCGCCAGCGTATCGTTATACCGAATCGGCGAGAACAGCGCCCAAAGAAAAAGCGCCGTCAGCACGAAACGCAAAACCGTCAGCTTGTTGGGCAGGTTCATCTATAATGGTGGATTGTTGGATTGCTGGATTATTGGATTGTTGAGGTTTCCATTCATCCATTTATCCATCAATCCATCTATCCTCCCTTTTATGCGCCAAACTTGTCGAACATCCTGGCGTTGGCCTGCATGAGACGGATGAGATACTTCGCCTTAAAAATGCCGAGCGAGCCGCTGTTCGCGCCGGTCTCGGTGAAGCGTTCGAGTTTGTCCGAGCCGCTCACCGCCGAATGCAACAGCACCGGTTGCGGGTGCCACGAATGGCCTTTGACGGCGCACGGCGTCGAATGGTCGCCGGTGATGGCGAGCACGTCCGGCTTTTTGTTGAGCAAAATCGGCAACGCGGCGTCGAAATCCTCGATCGCCTTCATCTTGGCCACGAAATTGCCGTCCTCGCCCGCCTTGTCGGTGTATTTGTAGTGGATGAAAAAGAAATCGAAGTTGGCGTATTCCTTGCGGTAACGCTCGAATTGTTCCGCGATGGTCGCCGGGCCTTCGATTTTTTTCATGCCGACAAGTTGCGCCAGGCCCTTGTACATCGGATAAACCGCCAGACACGCGGCCCTCAACTTGTAACGCTCTTCGAACAGTGGAATGTGCGGCTGATGCGCGATGCCGCGCATGAGAAAACCGTTGGCCGGTTTTTCCTTCGCGATGATGGGCTGCGCGGCCTTGTAAAAATCGGCGATGAGCGCCGCCATCTTTTTCTGGCCGGCGTTGTTCTCATCGCGCGGATGAACGGTTGGAATTGGAAAACCTTCGCGATTCGGATCGGCATCCGTCAACTGGCCTTCGAGTCCGCTGCCGCGGAACACAACGACGAACCGATGTTCTTTGCCGGCTTTGATGATGATTTCCGTGTCGCCGATCTTTTTGATTTTTGCGGTTAGCAGCACGCAAAGTTTTTCGCAGGTTTCCGTCGGAATGCGTCCGGCGCGGCGGTCGGTGACAATTCCTTTCTTGTCGAGCGTGCAGAAATTTGCGCGCGCGGCCACGTCGCCATGTTTCAATTCCAATCCCAAGCCCAGCGCTTCAATCACGCCACGGCCCACTTGAAATTCCAGCGGATCGTAGCCGAACAAACCGAGATGCCCCGGCCCGCTGCCGGGCGTGATGCCGGGTGCGGCGGGAATCATGCGGCCCTGCGCGGAATCCTTCGCGATCTTGTCAAGGTTCGGCGTGGTGGCGGCTTCGAGCGGCGTGAGATAATTTTGTTCCCGCGTGGCGATGTCGCCGAGGCCGTCGAGCACGACGAGCGCGAGCTTGGCATTGGTTTTCAGCGTCAGTTCGGAATAAAGTGTGTCCAAATTCATCCGCCCATTTTGCAGCAAAACTCTTCCGAATCAATGCGATTCCAACTGTAGCGGCGCTCTATGAGCGTCGCTATTTTTGTAAATTATCTAAATGCGTCGGTCACAGACCGCCGCTACAATAATTTTATGGGGTCGTTGTTCCTGCATGAATTTCACCACAACCTCGGCGCACGATTCAGGGAAGTGAACGGCGCGGAGGTCGTGAACGATTACGGCGACTGGCCGGCCGAGCATGCCGCGCTGCGTGAAAGCGCGGGCGTGCTGGATTTGAGTTTTCGCGGGCGGACCTGTCTCGTCGGCAACGACCGCGTCCGCTTTCTGCACGGACAGGTCACGAATGACGTGAAAAAATTGGCCGTTGGTTCCGGCTGTTACGCCGCGCTCACCACCGCCAAGGGCAAAATGGAAGGTGACCTGAATATTTTTTGCCTGCCGGACGAGCTGCTTCTGGACTTTGAGCCGGGCCTGACCGGAAAAGTTTCGCAACGGCTGGAAAATTTCATCGTCGCCGACGATGTGCAAATCGTGGACGCCACGCCGTATTACGGCCTGCTGAGCGTGCAGGGGCCGAAAGCGGAAGCAGTCATTCGCACAATTGGATTGTTTGGGTGGGGCGAGCGCCTGTCAGGCCGTAGCCAGGCGAAGGCTGATCCTCGCGAGCCGCTTGCGCAAACAAATCCAGACGGCTCGTCAGTAACCTCGCCCCACCAGTTTCCAACCAAGCCGTTCGACTCCGTGAAAATTTCCGATGCGACATTGGGTGAGATTTATTTGATGAACCAGCCGCGCCTTGGCACAGGTAGAAGCCGAGGTGACGAGGCTCACTTCAAAGTCGGAAATAAATCAGAGACTCCTCACGTCGTCTCCTACAATTTTGAAAAGAGCACGAGAGGGTTCGATCTATTCGTGCCCAACAATTCGCTTGGCGCGGTGGCGGACAAGCTCATTGCCGCGGTCAAACAAGTCGGCGGGCGCGCTTGCGGCTGGCAGGCGTTCGAGACCGCGCGCATCGAAGCGGGCATTCCGCGGTTCGGCGTGGACTTGGACGAAACGAACCTGCCGCTCGAATGCGGTCCCGCTGTGCGGGACCGTGCCGTGAGTTACAGCAAAGGCTGCTACATCGGCCAGGAAGTCATCAACCGCGTCCACAGCTTCGGCCACGTCACGAAGGAACTGCGCGGTCTGCGCCTCGCCGGTGATTTGAAATCGCTGCCGCAACGTGGTGACAAACTGTTTCACAATGGCAGGGACATCGGCTACATCACCAGCGTGGTGAAATCGCCATCACTCAACGCAAACATTGCGCTCGGTTACGTTCGGCGCGAAGCGAACCAAATCGGAACGGAACTGAAGCTGCGAACTGCGACTGGCGAAAGTCTGGCGAAAATTGTGGAATTACCGTTTGTGAAATGGTAGGGACGGCCCGCCGGTCCGTCTGCGGACGCCGCAGGTGTCCGTAGCAGTATACTGTGGAGGGTGGACGCGCGGCTCGCGCGTCCGCACAAAAGGAAACGGAACTTCCGCCGGTCGCCTCGGCGAGGCGACCCTACCACGATTGCGACAGTCACAGACTGCCGCTACAAAAGCCATCACGCCTCTTTCTTGTGAATGTTCCGGCTGACTTTGGCCAAACGTTTTTCCCATTCGCCCTTGTGCGCCAGCGGATCGGCGTCCGTACCCCAGAGTTTCTTCACCATCTCGCGCTGCGGCACGAACGGGAATTTCGCTTTCGGATTTTTAAACGCGTCCTCCAGCGCGCGCACGGCCAGTTGCGCACCGGTCATCACCGCCGACTGGCCGAACCGTTCGTTGAGCTGGTGCGCCGCGTCGTCCAGTGCGCCCCAGCGTTCCGCGTCGGTCTTGCCCCAAAGCGTCGGCTGCGTGTCGAGCCGCGCCAGGTTCCAGAACGCGATGCGGATTTGCCGGACCGGTTTGGCCTGGTCGCTCATCAATTTGCGGAAAATATTTTCCATGACCGCGTTCATGACGGAATTTTGAAATTGCGGTTCATGGAAACGGTGGCCGCCACTGACTTCGCTGAAATCGTTGAACCGGATCGTCAGGCCCAGCTCGCGCGCCTGCAATTGCTCGCGGCGCAACTGGCCGACCAGCCGCGTCGCCTCGCTCAACGTGAACGTGAGCGCCCCTTCGTAATCCGGCTCGTCGTAAGGCAGCGTAGTGTTGCTGGAAATCGTGGTGCGGTCCTTGACCTGCAACAGCAACGGCTCGCTCCACAGGCCGTTGGCAAACAACCAGAGTTGCTGGCCCCAGATGCCGAACTTTTTCCGGAGCAGGGTCGAAGGCAGCTTCGCCACGTGACCGAACGTCTGCGCGCCGAGCGCCGCCAAAGCGCGCTGCCGGTTTTTGCCGATGCCGGAAAGTTCGTGCACGGAACGGTCCTTCAGAAATTCCTTTTCGTCGCCGGGTTTGATTTCGATGAAACCGGGTTTGGCCGCATCCGTTGCCAGTTTGGCCAGGCGCGATGAATTCGCCAGACCGGCGGACACGGGAATTTCGACCTCGCGCGAAATGCGTTCGCGGATTTCGCCGACGTATTTTTCCGGTGTCGTGCTGCGCCAGACGTGACGGTCCATCGTGGTGAAATCCAGAAAGCCTTCGTCAATCGAGATGGGCACGAGCGTGGGTGAATATTCTTCGAGGATGCGGAACATCTGCCGTGAAAGCTCCCGGTAATCGTCGTAGTGCGGTTTGCACAGCACGCCGCGCGGACAAAGCCGCGCCGCCTCGAAACACGCCATGCCGGTCTTGATGCCGAACTTCTTGGCCACGCGATTGGCGGCGATGACGATACCGTCACCGCGCCTCCCGCCGCCGACCCACACCGGGCGGCCCTGCAACTCGGAATGGCGGGCAATCTCGCAACTGGCGAAGAAACTGTCGCCGTCCACGTGCAGGATGCGAATGGGGCTTTGTGTGTTCACGATAACCGCGTCGTTCAGGTTCGCCCAAATCAACGTGCTGTCAATCCTGACTTAGGGCCTTGGACAATGACGGTCCAAGCGAAAAATTGTGGAATTGCCGTTTGTGAAATGATTTTCGGAGGGCGGAATTCCACGACGCCTTGAATAAAATTGTTTTGGGACTCACAGAGTTCGTCCCTCCGAAATCAAAAGCCCGTCAGGGCTGACATCTTTGTAGCCCGATATTTCCAAATGAGACAAAGCTCCGTCAGGAGCGGCATCATCGGGAAATCTACGCGGAAAATGTCGCTCCTACGAAGTTTCAATCGGTTAAGGCGGCTCGATTCTCAATCACGCCAACCTTGGGCTGAATGGACTCGCTGACATTTGCGATTTGGGGACGGCGGTGGCGTGGTAGAACACAATGGCGGTTTGTTGCTGAAAAACTATGAAATACCGGGAGGTGATTTTACCACGCGACGTTTTGTATTTGTAGCCACTGTTCTTCTGGTCTGTTACAATGCCGTTGTTTATGACCTCAACTGATATGTGGCTCGGCGGCTGGGCGATGACGCTGGTTCTTTTTCTGGTCGCGCAATACCTCATTCGCGCACAACGCAGACGGCGGTTCCGCTTCGCGGTTAAGGATATGCAACGCAGCATCGTTTCCTTGGATTGCGATGGGCTTGGTGGGGGCAGGTCGCGCATGGTTCCAAGTGCCGACATTATAGACGATTTTAACCAGCAGTCTGCTGAAGTTCTCCCAGACATCCATTGCTGGCGACTGAAACTATTCAGACAAGCGTGCAATGATTTTCGGGACGCTGTGCGCATGTGCGATGATTCCGAACACTGCCAGAGAGTAAAGCAGCAGTTTGACGCCATTCTCCGCTCCGTTTTGAAGTGTGCGAAATGACACCTATTAAGCCCGGACAGTCGATAGGAAAGGGGATTCCAACACGGAAAGTTTTGACTTTCCTTTTAGCGGACCGCAGAGCGGGAACTCCGACTCAGTTGATAACGGAACTGATTAGTCTGCTAACAAAAATCCACCGCATTAAAATCGGCAACCAAGTCCCGCACCCGAACAAATGAACTTTCAGGGACTTACCGCCGCACGAACTCTAAAAAATCTGTTTGTTCCGGCTGATGCTCCGTAAATTCCGGGGCTTGCGGCAGTCCAGTTCACTAAATCTGGACTGGATTCGAGAATGATTTGAACATTCCCTGTGGCACTGGCGGGAATCACAATTGCATCTGCCGGGACATAGTTTGAAATGACGGTTGCTGTTGTTGGTGTTGTTATTTGAAAAGTAGCCCACCCACCTGAGATACTTACGTTTGTCATGCCCGTGGCAATTTGGGGTATTTGAGAAAAGTAGGCCGTTTGAGAAGAAGAACCTTGAGAAAAAGAAGTGAGGTAAGGTGTCAAATTTATCAACCCCCCGCCCGCTGGATATCCAAGAATAGGCGGCTTGTCAGTCCAATCATAGCCAACTACCGAAACAAGCTGGTTAGTTTGAATCGGTAAATTGCTTTGATTTAGCGTTACATACTGTGTTGTTTGTGCAGTTGCTGAAACTGCAACACACAAAACTAGAGCAGCGAATCCACTCAAGATTTTGGTTTTCATATTCTTTGTTGGTTTTCAACTGTTTCGTTTGTAAGGCAAAATGGCTGACGAATCAAGCAATTTTGCGTCATCGGCATTAGAGCAGCCCGAAATAAATTAAGAAGCAAAACTCCATCGGCCCAAAAACCCGGTGGAGTTTTTTCATGCGTCGGTTTGATCTTTTCCCAGTTGGTGCAATCGCTGGTCGCCATCGCCCACGATGCGGCCCAACCTGTCCCGCGTGCGATTAACGCCGTTGGACGATTGCCAGCGAGACTTCAAACGAGAATCTCAACGCAATAAGAAATTGCGTTTCTCCAAAACCAAAACGCTTCGTAGCGGCGCGAAATTTTCTCGCCCGTTCCGCCATTTGCCGGTTTAATCCACACGCGCATGAAACGAAAGGCTTACGCTGCCGCCGGCGTGGACATTGATCTCGGCAACCGGGTCAAATCCACCCTGCCGCAACTGCTCGCCGCCACGCATCGCCGCGAGGTGCTCGGCAAGGTCGGCGGCTTCGGCGGCCTGTTCGCGCTCGACCTGAAGAAATACCGCGAGCCGGTGCTCGTGTCGTCCGTGGACGGCGTCGGCACCAAACTCAAAATCGCCTTCGCGATGGACCGGCACGACACCATCGGCGCCGACCTTGTGAATCATTGCGTCAACGACATCGCCGTGCTGGGCGCCGAACCGCTGTTTTTCCTCGATTACCTCGGCACGGGCAAACTGGAGCCGCACGTCTTCACCGACATCATCAAAGGCTTCGCGCGCGCCTGCGCGGAAAATCATTGCGCGCTCATCGGCGGCGAAACGGCGCAGATGCCGGGCTTTTACCAGAAAGGCGAATACGACGTGAGCGGCACGATCGTCGGCGTTGTGGAAAAAAGCAAAATGCTCAACGGCCCGAAAACCGTGAAACGCGGCGATGCGGTCATCGGCATCGCATCATCCGGCCTGCATACGAACGGCTATTCGCTCGCCCGTAAAATTTTCTTCGAGCAGTTGAAATTAAAATCGTCGAGCCGCGTGCCGGGATTGAAAGGCACGATTGGTGACGAATTGTTGAAGGTGCACGTCAGCTACGGCCCACTCGTGCAGCGGTTGCTGGCGAAATTCAACGTAGGACAGGCGTCGCGCCTGTCTCCATCTTCAAAGAAAAAAATTGGAGACAGGCAGGATGCCTGTCCTACGGTAAAAGCCTTCGCCCACATCACCGGCGGTGGGTTTGTGGACAACATCCCGCGCGTGCTGCCGAAAAATCTGGACGTCGTCATCCGCAAAGGTTCGTGGGACATGCTGCCGATTTTCAAAATCATCGAAGCCAATGGCAGCGTGCCGGACGCCGAGCTTTACCAGGTCTTCAACATGGGCATCGGCATGGTGGCGATTGTGTCGGCGGCCAAGGCGGACGCGGTCTTGAAATTCATCCGCGCACAGAAGCACAAGGCGTGGTTGATTGGCGAAGTCGTGAATGGCCGCGGCAAAGCGCGGGTGGTTTGATTGGATTTTTGTAGGAGTCGAGGTGACGAAACTCCATTATCCAAGAAGCCAGAACCCAGATTCAAGACCCAAATAATTAGAGACTCCTTACGTCGTCTCCTACTATTCAACCACTCAATAGCTCATCCGGTCCAGCTTCACTTTCCCCCGGAAAATCCAGTAGATGCAGATGGTGTAGGCAATTACCACCGGCACGCCGATGCCCGCGATGATAAGCATGATGCCCAGGGTCTTTGACGACGACGCGGCGTTGTAAATCGTCAGGCTGTTTAAGGGATTGGGCAGGCTGTAAACGAGGTTCGGATATTGATCAATGGCGAAGAGCGCCATCAGCGAAATCATCGCGGCGCACGACGACAGGAAGGCAAACCAGTCGCGTCCATGATGAAACTCGCGCGGGATGTTGGCGATGGCGAGCATGTTCGCCAGCACGAGGCTGAAGAGCCACGGATTGTCATGCACCCGCGCGGTCATGTGCGGCACGAAAAGCAGCGTGGCCATCGTCGTGGTCGCGGCGCAGATCACAAAGAAAATGATGGAATTCATCGCCCAGCGGCGGAGTTTGTCGTGGAACGCGCCCTCGGTTTTCATCACGCCGTAAATCGCGCCGTGCATCATGAACAACGCCACGGTGGTGACACCAAGCAGGAGCGGATACGGCTTCAGCAGGCCGAGAAATGTCCCGGCGAATTCGCCGTTCGCATCCACCGGAATTCCCCACGCGAGGTTGCCGAGCGCGACGCCGATGAGCAGGCTCGATAAAATGCTGCCGACGGAAAAGCCGATGTCCCACATCTGCCGCCACCAGCGCATCGGCTGCTTGCTGCGGAATTCGATGGCGACGGCACGAAAAATCAACGCGACGAGCAACAGGATGAACGCGAGATAAAAGCCGGAGAACACCGTCGCATAAACATTCGGGAACGCGGCGAACAACGCGCCGCCGCCGGTGACGAGCCAGACTTCGTTGCCGTCCCAGACCGGTCCGATGGAATTGAGCAACGTGCGCCGTTCGGTGTCGTCCTTCGTGAACAGGTGCAGCGCACCGATGCCGAGGTCGAAGCCGTCGAGCATCGCGTAGCCGGTGAACAGCACACCGACGAGGATGAACCAGATGGTGTTCAGGTCAAAATTCATAAAGTGCAACGTAAACCCTGGATGGTTAATGGCGAATTCCTAAACCTTGTGTCCGGAGAAATGACTAATGACGAAATCCTAGTGCCTAAATAATGACGAAACTCAAATGCCAAAACAGCTTCAGCCCGGCTCAGCGTTGTTTGGGGATTGGTCATTGGAAATTCTTTCGTCATTCGGATTTAGTCATTAGTCATTTTTTGTCGGCAGGGCCAGTTTGCCGGACGGCACGAGGTCGGCGTCATCCGGTCCGTGCTGGATTTTGTCGTTGAGCAGATAAATGAAAACCGTGAACAGCAGAAAATAAATGAAGGCGAACAGGATGAGCGATGTCAGCACCACGTTGGCCTTGACGACCACCGAGAGACCCGCCGGTGTTCGCATCAGGTGATAAACGATCCATGGTTGCCGGCCAACTTCCGCCGCGAACCAACCGAGTTGGTTGGCTATTTGCGGGCCCA
>JBEKJN010000008.1:0-24278 GCA_050011235.1 Verrucomicrobiota bacterium
CCATTCATTTTGCGAAAACTGGCGTGTCACCCAAAGCGAAATGACGACAACCACAGCCGCTACAAAATAAACACGCCAAGAATATACTTTCATGTTTGAAATTCAAACGCCATTTACCCCAATCGTCCATCCCAAAATGAATTCAGGAAATGAGTTCCCTTCCGCCTTCGCTTTGCTTTTCAAATGGCATTCATTTCAGCTTTTGCAGCGCTTCCTCCGGCGTGAAACCGTGGAGTTTGACCACCTTGTGCCGCGACTTGTGGCCACGCACCAATTCAACGCGGCCACGGGCGCAATCCAGTTTCCCGGCCAGCAATTTAATCAGCGCTTCGTTCGCCGCGGCATCCACCGGCGCCGCAGTAACTTTGATTCGCAGTTCATCGCCAAGCGGTTCACCAATTTCATTGATTGAGGCACGCGGTTGCAGTTTTACCGACAGCAAAGTCCCGTCCGGCTGGGCACGAAGGAAACCTGGAATCTGCATGACCGTCGCAGTCTAGCAACCGCCAATTATTTGTCCTCTGGATTTATGAATTTGAAGGTGATGGCTGCCATCGCTCCTCCGGCGAAGTTGGCCACGAGATAGAGCCACAGATTCGACGCCTTGGCGAGGTGCATGACGGTGATCCCCACGGCAACGGCGGGGTTGAACGCACCGCCGGAAACTCCGCCGAAGGCGAACGCCATCACCATTACCGTGAACCCGATGGCAAGGCCGTAGTAGGAATTGCCCGAAGTAGCTTTCGCCGTGGCCGTGTTCAGTACGACATAGCACAGTGCAAAAGTTCCGACCAGCTCCGCTATGAACGCCGGCAAAATCTTTATATCCGCAGGCGTCACCACCACGTCGCCCTTGAGCGCCAGCGCGAGCATCGAGGCCGCGATGCCACCGGCCAGTTGCGAGCCGATGTAGGGGAGCACGTCCGACTGGGGGCAACGGCCGCGCAGCCAAACGGCGACCGTCACGGCGGGGTTGTAATGACCGCCGGACACGTGGCCGCCGGCATAGACCATGATCATCAAGGCCGAACCGATGGCCAGCGGGGCAAGACTGCCGATGCCCGGCTCAATCACGGTCATGCCCACAGTCAGAACGAGAAAAAACGTGCCGATGAATTCGACGAGATATTTTTTCATAATTTTGGATTGGAACTCACGGATAAACCATTTGATAACTGACGAACGCAATGTTCCGGCTGTCCGGCGACCAAGACGGAACGTTGATGGTGCCCTGTCCGCCATACAATTTCGCGAGCACGCGGATTTTTTTGTCCGGGAGCGACATGAGCCGCAACATCACGTTCTGGTTTGCCGGATGCCCTTTTATTCCTTTTTCATACGTCAGAAAAACAATCCACCTGCCGTTCGGTGACGGGTGCGCGAACCAATTGTTGTAATCGTCAGAAGTGATTTTTTCCTGTTCCGAGCCATCGGGTGTCATCCGCCAGATTTGCATTGAGCCGGTGCGTTCGGAGTTGAAGTAAATATAATTTCCGTCCGGCGAATAATCCGGACCGTCGTCTATGCCGGGCGCGGTCGTCATCTGCCTTTCTTTGCCGCCTTTGGCCGGAACCGTGTAAATGTCGAATTCATCGTCTTTGCCGACGGCATACGCAAGGGTTTTGCCATCGGGCGACCAGCCATGCCAATACGACGGCGCCAGCGTTGTGACCTGGCGCGGCTTGCCGCCGGTAACCGGCAGCACATAAACGTGGGATTTCCCATCTTTGCCCTGGCTGCTGATGGCGAGCTGCGTTCCGTCCGGTGAAAGGCCATGGTCATTGTTGCAACGGGTTTGACTGCCCGTGTCGAGCAGTTCCGGCGTGCCGCCTTTGACCGGCAATTTGTAAATCCGTCCTTTGCTGTTGAAGAGAAAATACTTTCCGTCACGCGACCAGTTGGGCGCTTCGATATGATCGCGCGTGTGATAAACCACCGTGCGATCCATCCCGGGAATCACCATCGTTTCCAGCGTGCTATCGATGACCGGTCTATTGGTGGCAGCGGGAATCGTTTTGAGTTCGACGTTTGAAAAAACCGCCTGCTCAATCCGGCTGTTATCGTGCGCACAAACGCCCAGGCCGACATAAAACGGTTCCTTGAGTTGAATCCGATACATGGTGCCCGCCGGATGCAGTTCTCCGCCGGCCATCGCGACGGACAACGTGACGTAATCACCGTGCTTTTCGATTTGCACGCGCTCCGGCCCGGATACATCCAATATGATTTCATGGGTCGCTTCGCCATCGGTGTCGCGGCATTGAAGCGCCGTCATCCCGTTGCCGTGAAAGGCAACGTCCGCGTAAGCTGAATTAGCTTCAAGCGACTGGCGGATCATCAGGCACGATTTGCGGTGCGCCACCCCGCCCGTGCCGACAAATTTGATGTTGGCCGCAAGCGTCAGATCGCCGGACATTTTCACCCAGACAAAATGAAATGCGTCGCTGGCGGACCAGATGTTTGCGCCGCCGCCCGCGACGGTGTAGTCGCCATTCGTCGAATCAAAACTTGCCGAGCCGGCCTTGGCGACATTGCCGGTGTCAGTGTCACCGGAAAAAATTCCGATGCCGGTTGAATCACCCAAAACCAACTGGGTACCACCGACCAGAAAGAGGAAATGCGTGCCGATGGATTTAGCGAGATGTTTTTTCATAAAAAGCCTCTGCTCACCTCCAAGTTGAACATGGCCGGCCATTTTTTGCGAGCAGAAAAGCAAAAACAAAGGGCGCGGTTTTAGACCGCGCCCTTGAATCGTTTTGCCGCGTCGCTGTCTGAGCGACGGTTCGTGTGACTGTCACAGACCGCCGCTACCGGTTTATACCGTGTAAGTGCCGCTGGCGACCCGGCCGCCTTTACCGGTCCAGTTGGTGTGGAAAAACTGGCCGCGCGGCTGATCCAGCCGTTCATAGGTGTGCGCGCCGAAATAATCGCGTTGCGCCTGGAGCAGGTTCGCGGGCAGGCGTTCGCTGCGGAAACCGTCGAAGAACGCCAGCGCCGTGCTGAAGGCCGGCATCGGAATGCCCTTCTTGACCGCCGTGCTTACTACTTTGCGCCAACTGCGTTGGCAACCCTTGATCGCCTTCTTGAAGAAAGGCGCGAGCAGGAGGTTGGTCAGGCTCGGGTTCTTGTCGAAGGCCTGCTTGATGTCGGCGAGGAACGCACTGCGGATGATGCAGCCGCCGCGCCACATGAGGGCGATGCCGCCATAATTGAGGTTCCATTTGTATTGTTCCGCCGCGGCGCGCATGAGCATGTAACCCTGCGTGTAGCTGATGATTTTCGAGGCGTAGAGCGCCTTGCGAATGTCGCTGATGAATTGGGCGCGGTCGCCGGAAATTTTCGAGTTGACGGGCTTGAAGACTTTGGCGGCTTCAACGCGCCGGTCCTTCAGCGCCGAGACGCAACGGGAATAAACCGCCTCGGCAATCAGCGTGATCGGGATGCCGAGTTCCTGTGACGAAATGACCGTCCATTTGCCCGTGCCTTTCTGGCCGGCAGTGTCGAGGATTTTGTCCACCAACGGCTGACCGTCGGTGTCTTTGTAAGCCAGAATGTCGCGGGTGATTTCGATGAGATAGGAATCCAGTTCGCTCTTGTTCCACTCGGCAAAAACCTGGTGCATCTCGTCAGCGGTCATCCCCAAACCGTCTTTCATCAAATGATAGGCTTCGCAGATGAGCTGCATGTCGCCGTATTCGATGCCGTTGTGAACCATTTTTACGAAATGGCCGGCGCCATTTTCGCCGACCCAATCGCAGCACGGCGTGCCATCGGCAACTTTTGCGGCGATGGCCTGAAAAATGGGTTTGACGTGCGGCCACGCGGCTGGCGAGCCACCGGGCATGATGCTCGGACCGTGGCGCGCGCCCTCCTCGCCGCCGCTCACGCCGGTGCCGACGTAGAGCAGGCCCTTGCTCTCGACATATTTCGCGCGGCGCATCGTGTCCTCAAAGAGCGAGTTGCCGCCGTCAATGATGATGTCACCCTGTTCGAGCACCGGCAGCAGGTGTTCGATGAATTCGTCCACGGCGGCGCCGGCCTTGACCATGAGCATGACGCGCCTCGGTTTCTTGAGGAGCGCGGACATTTCCTGCAGCGAGTGGGCGCCGATGACTTTCGTACCCTTGGCCTCGTTGTTGATGAAATCGTCCACCTTGGAAACAGTGCGGTTAAAGGCCACCACGGTGAAGCCGTGGCCGTTCATGTTCAAAATCAAATTCTGGCCCATCACGGCCAGACCAATGAGTGCGATATCAGCTTTTGGTTCCATTTGTTGTGTTCGTTAAAAATTGGAAAAAACATGTTACAAAAGCCCGCCCTCTTGTGCCAGCAGTTTTTTGGCTATTACTGATTCACATCTGCCATCCTCACCGGAGCGTCGTGCCATCATGCGGATTGCGCAAACAATGCGGCACATTGCCATTCATCACGAGAATGGTGCGACAGGAGAAGCCCCCAAGGCCAAAGAAACCCGACTGGTAAAGAATCATCGGGCAGACAACAATGTCTGCCCGTGCAACCGGGTCTTCGACTCCCTGCGGACCTTCCTTTACCGGGAGACCGAGGCCAGAGAAGGGGCGCGGTCAGGCGAGCCGTTCGTATCAGCGGGGCGACCGAGAATCTCAGAGACGTTGTAACGCTCCAAGGCAATGCGCGTCAGCCGCACGTTCATTTCCGTGAGGTTTTCGTCTCCGAAGATGATTCTCGCCACTCCTTGGGCGATCTCATCGAAGGTTTGCATCTCCGGAACGTTGTAACGTTCCAGGGCAATGCGCGTCAGCCGCACGTTCATTTCCGTGAGGTTCTCGTCTCCGAAGATGATTCGCGTCACTCCTTGGGCGATCTCGTCGAAGGTTGGTTTGTTTTTCGTTTCCATATTCACATTTAGGTTTTTGTTGTTCGGCAGGAAATTGCGTTGCATGGCGATTGGTTTTGCCAATGATTTGGGCTGGTTGGGCGGCGGTACTTCCTTGTGAATCGCGGGCCGGGGCAATTCGTTCTTAATCTCAGGCGGCGCAGGCTGGGCCGATCCGTTGTTAACCTCCGCCCGGACCATTCCATTTTGCTCCTCGGGCTTGGGCACTTCGATGTGACTCCCGGGCTGGGACAATTTGATTGCTCCTGCAGGAGCAGGCGGTATGCCTTTAGCACCGTTGGTGGCGGTTGGAATCGCCGGTGGCGCCGGTTTTGTCGCAGCGAGTTGCGGTGGAGCGATTTGAGACTTGCCGTTCTGAGGCTGGCCGTTTTGGGCCGCCGGCGCGGATTGCACCATTGCCGGAGGTGCGTCCAGATGTTGCGCCGTTGCTCCGACAGTTGATTCCGGCCGCCGGCCTTGCGGCTGCAGCAAATGCATGGTCGTTTTAAGAACCAGTTCCAAGGGAGAAGTCGGTTTGGTGATGAGGTCGTTGCCACCGCTCAGGATGCCCTGCGCGCGGTTTTGGAAATCGCCATTGCCGGTGATGAAAATGACCGGTGTCTCCTTGTATTCAGGCATGCGGCGCAGCGTCTCACACAATTGGAAGCCGTTCATGCCCGGCATGTTGATATCCAGCAACGCCATGTCGTAGCGGGTTGCTTGCAACATTTGCACGGCCACAGTGGGATCTTCGACGCTGACCGGTTCGAAGTGCGCGCGTTTGAGGGCCGCCACCATGGTAAAGTTGCAAACGGCGTCGTCGTCCACGATCAATATCTTGGCCTTGAGACTCAATCCAGCAGTTCCGTTGTCGCCATTCTGGAACAGACGCCCCAGACAGTCCACGGCCTGGGCAATTGTTTGCAACACGGAAGCCGTGACGTTCGCCGGCTTGAACACAATTTCAAAGAGCAACGCCTCAAAGGCGCTGGCCAGAAGGGCGCTCTTGGCGCAGCCGGCCAGCCCAGCGCGGGCGGTCAAAAAATGCACCCGCTGATACAGATTGTTGAGCTGTTGCAGACCCGTGGGCGTGGTGGCCGTCTTGATGTACGCCAGGCAATGATCGCGGATCTTGGCAACTTCGGCCGGCGCATCCTTGATAAATTCCTCGCGCGTTGCTTTGAGCGTCATTTCATCGGCGTGCGCGGCGGCGGCGGCGACGACGAACGCTTCGGCCTGGCTCTTGCCTGATTTACCGGCGACAAGGCCAAACGCAGGGTCGTATCCGAGCATGTCCCGTATGGCTTCAACGAGCTTGGCGGGCGTGCATTCGGTTTTCAACATGCCTTTGTTGGCGCCTGACTGCATGGCTTTTTGCGCCAACTCGGTCATGTAGGCATTGGAAAGGATCAGCACCGGCGTTGCTTTCAAGTGCTCATCGGCACGGATATGCTTGAGCACGTCCACGCCGTTGACCTTGGGCAACATCAAATCCAGCACCACCAGATCGGGCCGCACCCGCGAAAGAACGTTGAGCGCGACCTCCCCGTCTTCAGCGAACAAGACTTCAAATCCCTCGCGCTGCAACCGGTTCCGGTACAGCGTCAGCACAACAGGATCGTCTTCAACAAAAAGAATTTTCTTTTCGGTTCCGTTCATATTCACCACTCCACCCGCCTTTTTTGCCGGGTGAGACTTCTCTTCGAAGCATAAACAAGGCCAATTGGACACCCCGAAGAAATGGACAGATAATACCGGGTTGACTTCAGGTTCTGAACGCTTTTTGGACATTGACGGGACGATCGCTCCGGTCAAGCCGCAGCAGGGGAGGCTGACAGCCGGAACGATTTCTATGCCTTGGTTGTTCCCAACTGCAGCCGGGGGTCGCTTTCGAGCATTGTCTTCAAATTCGCCCAGTTCGCCTCATTCATCTCATTGAAAGCGTTGAGATAAACGGCGACCATTTCCGGAGGATGTTTCACCAGCAGCGTGTCCACCGCCGATTTCAACTTCGCGTCGTCCATCTCTGCGGGCAGATTCTCGACGACACCGTCCTCGTGTTTGATGCCGAGCGTATCCAGAAAATTCACGAGCATCGCCTTCTGTTTTTTCAAGAGCCAGGCACGGAGGAGTCCACCCGCAGCCGCATCCAACGCAGGCCGCGCGAGCGTTGCCACCATCGCGATATGGCGTTGTGAACGCGGCTGGCGTTCCAGAAAGACCGGACGGACGCGGCGCGCCTGGGCCACGGCGGCGAGCGTGGCTTTGTATGCCGGCTTGTCCGATTCGTGGGCGAAGGCGAGAATGTCATTCGCCAGGGCCGGTGACATAAAACCAAAAAGTTCGTACGACTTCAGCATTTAAATCAGAAGTTGGACTTCATTCAACGGTCACGAGTGCAAGCTTATTTTTTTGAGCCAGTGCTTCGCAAGCTTTCCGTTCGAGCAACAGAGTCCTGCCGGCCTCCAGCGCGAGGACGGAAATTTTGGCGGCGGCGCAAACCTCGATCGTGCTGGCGCCTATGCAGGGAATGTCGAACCGCATGTCGTGGTTCGATTTGGCCACTTTTACGGCGACCGCGCCGCCATCCTTGCCGGCGAGTTCGCCGCCGCGCGCGAGGCATTTGTCCGTCCCTTCAAATCCTTCCACCGCCAGCACCATGCCGTTTTTCACGACGATGGTCTGGCCAATCTCCAAACGCGAAACTTCCTTCGCAATACGAAAACCAAACTCCACGTCCGCGCGTTGCGCGCCGGGCAATGGGGGGCCGAGATGAAATCCCGCAGCGGGCATGAGCGGCTTGAGCCACGGCGTGGCATCAATCAATTCCACACCGTCCTTTTTCAATTCTTCGGCAATCGCGCCGAAAATCGTGTGGGCGTTTTTTTCCGGGAGCCGGAGCCACAGCCCCATCGCCCGCAAATCCGGCCGGAGGTCGAATAGATTTTTCGGCGCAATCTGGCCAACCATGACGCATTGCCTGATGCCACGGTCAGTGAACGCCGAAATCATTTTGGAAAGCTGGCCGACCTTGAGCCAGACGATGTCGTCCACGAGCGGCGCCAGCGCAGGCTCGGTTTCATTTTCAAACGCGACGGCGACGAGCCGTTTGACGCCGGCAGCGCGCGCCTCCTGCGCGAACTCCAGCGGCAGCGAACGGTTGCCGGCAATGAGACCCAACGATTCGAGCGCAATATCCATACAAACGGTTCCGCGCCCCACAGCATAACGGAGCGAAAAAAAGAAGCCAGCTTGTGTTAATCGCGGTTGTCCCGCTTCAAAGCAGGCCGGCTGATTCGATGACAATTTGAGAATACAGGGAGGAAACAATGGTTCAAAGATTCTAATGTACCTCCATGAAACAAGATGGCCTGCGAATTGCTAACGGTGTGCCAATGTCGTCATCCGAGTTCATCTACAAGAAAATGGCGTCGCTGGAACAAAGCGGAGCGGGCAGGTTTCATGAAACCGCCTGCAAATCCGACTCCGCCCAGCCGATGTCGCGGACGGTCGTGCATGAGCTCAATAACATTCTCGCCATCATTCAGGGCTATGCCGACCGATTGCTGCTCAAGCACGGGGAAGATCCAACGCTCCAGCCGCAGTTGCGAATGATCTTCGAATCGGCCAGGCGCGCCGCCGCGCTCATTCGCGAAGCCGCACCGCCGGCCCAAAACCTGACACACCGGCAAAATCCGCCGTCGCCACCGCCCCCGGTCTGACAGCGGTTTTTCCTTCAACGACCAAAACCACGGCGATTCGCTTTGACGCTGCGCGTTTCATCGCGTAGCGTGTTGGTTCTATTTTCAACTGACTATTTGGGTTTACCGTGAATTTCTTGAAATGGATATTCGGGTCGAGGAACGACCGCGAAGTGAGAAAACTCTGGCCGCTCGTTCATCGGATTAATGAGATCGAGGCCGGTCTGCAAAAGCTTTCCGACGACGAACTGCGGCAAAAAACCGCCGGGATCAAAGCGCGCATTGAAGAGGGCCGCAAGACACGCGGTTACTACGAACTGATGACCGAGGTCCGCAAGCTGGAGTCGGAACTCCGCAGTGACGAGGCCAAAACCCAGCGACGCCAGGCGTTTGAGATCGAACAACAACTCCTCGACGAAATACTGCCCGAAGCGTTCGCCGTGGTGAAAAACGCCTGCCGCCGCCTGTGCGGACAGGAAATCATCGTCCGCGACCACCCGATCAAATGGGAAATGATTCCGTTCGACGTGCAGCTCATCGGCGGCGTTGGCTTGCATCGCGGTTTCATTGCGGAAATGGCCACCGGCGAGGGCAAAACACTCGTGGCGACGATGCCGGTTTATCTCAACGCGCTCGCCGGTCACGGCGCGCACCTCGTGACGGTCAACGACTACCTCGCCGCGCGCGACTCGGAATGGATGGGCGCGATTTACAAATTCCTCGGCCTGACCGTCGGCTGCATCGTGCATGACCAGCCGCCAAAAGTCCGCCGCGAGCAATACAATTGTGACATCACCTACGGCACCAACGCCGAGTTTGGGTTCGATTATCTCCGCGACAACGGCATGGCCTTGCGCAAAGAAGACCAGGTCCAACGCGGCCATTACTTTGCCATTGTGGACGAAGTGGACTCGATCCTCATTGACGAGGCGCGCACGCCGCTCATCATCAGCGGCCCGTCACTGCACACTTTCGACGAGCAATACGGGCAATGGAAGCCGCCGGTGGAATCACTCGTGCGTGCGCAGGAACGTCTGTGCAACCGGTTCCTGTCCGAAGCCGAAGAGTTGATCAAAAAATTGAACCCCACCGATGGTTCAAATGTTGAAAACGCCGCCGCGCTCGAACACGAAATCGGCCTGCTGCTGTTCCGCGTCAAAACGGGACAGCCGCGTTTGGAAGGTTTGGCGAAACTTTTGGAGAATCCGGAAAATGCCCGGATGATGAATCACGCCGAGCTGGAGTTGCACAAGGACCAGAAGAAGGTGGACCTTTACCGTGAAAAAGAGGAATTGCTTTTTGCCATTGACGAAAAGAGCCACGATGCCGACCTCACGGAAAAAGGACGCAACTTCATCAGCCCGAAAGATCCGGACGCCTTCGTATTGCCGGACTTGACGACGTTGTTGCATGATATTGACACCGGCCCGGAGACCGACGCACGCAAGCGCATGGAGTTGAAAACGAAGTTGCAGGCGGATTTCGAGGCCAAGGCGCAGAAGATTCACGCCATCTCGCAATTGCTCAAGGCTTACAGCCTTTACCAACTCGACGTGGAATACGTCATTCAGGACAACAAAGTCATCATCGTGGATCAACACACGGGCCGGCTCATGCCCGGACGCCGCTGGAGCGACGGCCTGCACCAGGCCGTTGAAGCCAAGGAAGGCGTCGAGATCGAGCGCGAAACGCAGACGCTCGCCACGATCACGATTCAAAATTATTTCCGTCTTTACCAAAAACTCGCGGGCATGACCGGCACGGCGGAAACCGAAGCCTCCGAATTTTTTGACATCTACAAACTCGGCGTGCTCGTCATCCCGACCAACCGGCCCGTGGCGCGCAAAGACAGGCATGATTCGGTCTATAAAACCAAGCGCGAAAAGTTCACCGCCGTCGTCAAGGAAATCAAAGACCTGCACGCGCAAGGCCGTCCGGCGCTGGTGGGCACCATCAGTGTCGAAACCAGTGAAATGCTCTCGCGGATGCTGAAACGCGAAGGTCTGATTCACTCCGTCCTTAACGCGAAATACCACGAGCAGGAGGCCGAAATCGTTTCGCGCGCCGGCCAGCGCGGCGCCATTACGATTGCCACGAACATGGCCGGTCGCGGCACGGACATCAAACTCGGCCCCGGCGTCGCGGAGATTGGCGGCTTGCACGTGCTCGGCACCGAACGTCACGAGGCGCGGCGCATTGACCGGCAATTGCGCGGACGCTGCGCGCGCCAGGGCGACCCCGGTTCATCGCACTTTTTCATCTCGCTCGAAGACGATTTGATGCGGTTGTTTGGGTCCGACCGCATTGTGAAATACATGGAGAAGATGGGCCTTGAGGAAGGCCAGGAGTTGACCCACCCACTGCTGAACCGTTCCATCCAGCAGGCGCAAAAACGCGTCGAGCAGCACAATTTCCAGCAGCGCAAACGCACGCTCGAATATGACGACGTGATGAACAAGCAGCGCGAAGTCATCTACGGCTTCCGCAACGAAATCATCGAGGGCGAAGACGTCCGCGACCGCCTCATGGACATCATTGAGGAGGTCGTCATCCTGAAAGTGGAGGAATTTACCATCGCCGAATTCGACGCGAATGAATGGAAAATCCGCCAGTTGGCCGACTGGGTGAATTTGAATTTCCCGCTCGGCATGCCCGAAGCGGAAATTACCAAAGCCGCCGAGTCCGGCAAGGAACAGCCCCTGTCCGGCTCGCTATTCGACGGCCTCAGCCCGGCGCAATTCGCCGTCTGCAATTTCATCAGCGACAGCATCCGCAAAGCGTATGAATTGAAAATCAGCTTTGAGGACCCCGAAAAACTCGCGACCGTCGAGCGCTACACGATTTTGAGCGCGATAGACAAACTGTGGCAGGAACACCTTTATGAAATGGACAGCCTGCGCTACAGCATCGGCCTGCGCGGCTACGGCCAGCGCGACCCGCTCATCGAATACAAGGCCGAAGCCTACAAAATTTTCGACGAACTGATGGTCAGCGTGAAGACCGAGATCTGCCACAATGTTTTCCGCAGCGCTTCGTCCATGATGGCCTTCGAGAATTTTCTGCGCAACGTCCCGCAACAAACGCTGCATCAATCCACGAGCGCATTCGGCGGCGGCACGGCCACCGCCAGTTCCGGTGGTGCCGCACCGGGCAAACCCAGCGACGTCGTCAGCGAAGCGGCGGCGGCGGCGACCGTGGAAAAAGCCAAGCCTGTCCGCACCGGCCCGAAAGTGGGCCGCAACGATCCCTGTCCCTGCGGCAGCGGCAAGAAATACAAGCACTGCTGCGGGCGGTGAACCTGGTAGCCGCGCTTGTGAAAGCGCGGAAACCGGCCAACCGCGTTTCATAAACACGGCTACAACCTCAAATTATGACTTGCAGCCGTCCGGCCTTCTGTTAAATTGCAAATGATTTGCAATTAAAACCGACCTGTTTTCGGGCGGTGCTCAATCACTAAAAGAGATATGACCGGCTTATGATTTCTTCCATCGGGCTGCTGACGATTTACTGCGCGTTGGTGTTGGTCGCGTCGCTGGCGGGCGGCTGGGTGCTTTTAATCATCCATCCCACCCACACGCGTCTGCAAATGGCCATCAGTTTCGTGGCGGGCCTGATGCTCGGCATCGCGTTGCTGCATTTCCTGCCGGACGCCGACGAACAATTGCATTCGCTGGATCGGACCGCGGCGTGGATGCTCGGAGGGTTCCTGGTGATGTTTTTTCTCCAACGGTTCTCTCATTTTCATCACCACGACTCGGCGGAGGGTGATCCTGAAGATTGCGACCACGAACACGCCGCGCCAGACAGCCACAATCATGACCATGCGCATCATGCCCACACGCTGGCCGACAAATCCGCACAGCAACTCTCCTGGGTCGGCACGGCGCTTGGGCTAACTTTGCACTCGCTGCTCGATGGCCTGGCATTGGCCGCCTCGGTCGAGGCGGGAGCTCACAGCAATGTCAGGCTGGCGGGCATGGGGGTGGCCCTGGTGGTGATTCTTCACAAGCCGTTCGACGCGATGGCAATCTCAACCTTGATGACGGCGGGTGGCAGTTCGCGATTATCACGGCACGTTTTGAATGGACTTTTTGCACTGGTGAGTCCGGTCGGCGCGGTTCTGTTCTATTTCGGCGCGAGTCATTTTGCCGGTTCCGACGCAGCCTTTCTCGGCTGTGCGCTGGCGTTTTGCGCCGGCACGTTCCTGTGCATCGCCAGCAGCGACCTGCTGCCCGAACTGCAATTTCATTCCCATGACCGTTTCAAATTGTCGGTGGCTCTGCTGGCAGGCCTGGCCGTGGCCGTGCTTATTAAACAATTCGAGACCGACCAGCATGAGCCACCACCGATTCCTGCAACCGTCCAACAAATAAATTGAATGACCGAATACAATGACAGCGTGAAGGAGCGGAACGACATCGTGGCCAAATATAACGGGTTGGTGAACCAGGTCGAAAAGCAACAAGGCGGCAGCGCAAAACAATGACTGCCGCCCAGTGCGTCGTAAAATCCCTAAAAGTGTTTTTTACGCAATTTATTCACAGTGCCTTACTTATGGGGAAAATGGGTTCGTGAACGATAAAAAACGAATTATTTGATTGATTTATGGAAGCGGTGAATGTACTTAATGCCGAGGTTTTGCTTCTAAAATCGGAAGCAAGTGAACTCTTGTTGTAAAAAGCACGAAATTACCAGTACGCCCCACTGAAGGGACTCCAACCCGAAACGACAATATCATGAAGACCGCAACCCATGCAATTTCAACCCATCCGTCCGGTTTCAGACTTTTAATCCTCGCCGCGTGCCTGTTGTTTGCACCAGCCGTCCGTGCCGGACTGTCGGTCAATATGCATCTATACCACGACAACAATGGATATTTTGCTTTTCCGCTGTTGAGCACCAACACCGTCACGTCGAATAACCCATCCAATACCTATTTTGTTTCGTCCCTGCCTGGAAACATTCACGGCGAGCTGGACGCCGGCTCCACTTTTTCGCAGGCTGGCAGCAGTGACTATGGCGACTTGGGATCCCTCTTCCAGGAACTCACCAACGGCAACTGGAGCTTGCGGATCACCAACAATACTTCGACCAATCAATATTCCTTCACAGTCAGCGTGACGGGTGTCACGAGCAATATGTTTGCCCCGGTGATTGTCACCTTCCCCACCAATGGAGCGGTTTTTATCACCAATACACCGACTTTTACCTGGCAGGGCCCGACAAACTGGCTGGGTACGCTTAATGTGAATGAAAATTTCATCGATACCAACGGCAACAACTACGGCGAGGCCTCGGCCAGCCTGCCACCCGGACAGACCAACTGGCCTTGTCCCGTGGTGATCCCGAATGGCACCAACAATTTCAGTGCGGATTACCAGAGCAATGTGACCGCGCTGATTGTTGCCAATACTCCAACCAACAATCTCGTTCTACCGCTCAGCGGCTGGGTTTCCACCGCCACGCTCGAAACTTATTATAACTCCCAATTCATTGTCGGCTTGCCCGTTATCAGCACTTCAAGCGGCGGACATACGCTCGTCGCTCATTACACCTTTGATGATGCGGGCCATATCGGCGTGGATTCATCCGGCAACGGCTATGATTTTAATTCCGGTGGCGGACAAAATGGCGGAGGCGTTCAAGCAACCAACGACGCCGAGGCAGGCGGCGGCGCAATTGATTTTTTCAGAAATGACTCCGATTACTACAGTGCCGGTTATCAGGGATGGTCTCCTTCCACACCAAGTGGAATCCTTTCCGCTTTGCAGGGAAGCTTTTCGGTCTCCGTTTGGGTCAAAACCACCGCGTTCATCGGCAGTCAGGGAGATTATGCCTATAATGGTTCAGCTGTCATCGCGGCCGACGTTAATGGCGTGGCCAATGATACCCTTCCGATTGCTCTGACCGGCGGGCAGGTTGCTTTCAATACGGGTGGTGACGAAGATGACACGCTCAATTCCAGTGGGACGGTCAATGACGGTTCCTATCATCACATTGTTGTCACCCGTGACCAGGCAACCGGCAACAAGGCCATCTACATTGACGGTGTATTGGATAGCACCGGCAGCGGGACAACGAACCTGCTTAATGATCCACAATCGGTGGTGATTGGCGCTATTGACGACGCGGGCAATCCCACTCTGGGAGGAAGCACCTTTTATGGCGGCTTCGACGGCAAGATGGATGATCTACAGATTTATTCCGGCGTTTTGAATCCCACCGAGGTGGCCAACCTTTTCAACAATCCCGGCACAACCGCGCCCAATGTGAGTGCCAACGGCCTGGTGGTGCATTACACTTTCGACAACAGCAGCAACCTCGGCGCGGATACTTCCGGGAATGGCTATGACTTGGATTACAACGGCGGCGACGGAGTGTCTTTCAGCAGCGACGCTGAGGCGGGCGGTGGTGCGGCTTATTTCGACGGCAGCAGCTTTTTCAGTTACACTTCAACACCCAGTGTTGTGTTAAGCGCGTTGGCCGGCAACTTCACGCTCTCGTTCTGGATTAATACGACACAAAACGATGGCAATGAGGGTGGTCCCGCCTGGGCCGGCGCAGGGATCGTGGCTGCAGATATTCCGTTCCAATATAACGACATCGTCCCCGCCGCTTTGGACGGAGGGGAAATCGGCTTCAATACGGGGGGGGCTTCCGACGACACCGTTAATTCGCAGACCAATATCAACGACGGCAATTATCATCATGTAGTGATCACCCGGAATCAAACGACGGGTGAAAAGCAGATTTATATTGATGGAGCATTGAACAACTCTGATTTCGCCACCACGAACTTACTGAACGATCCGGTGCTGGTGGCAGTTGGCTGTTCGATTGACGCTTCGCAATCTGATCCATCCATCGCCTCCCCCCACCAATATTTTCAGGGTATGTTGGATGACCTTCAAATTTATTCCCGGGTTTTGACTTCCGATGAAGTGACTTTCCTCTACGATAACCCTGGCGCCACGCTCGGCAGTTCCCCCTACACTCCGTATCCGGTGGACGTGGCTCTTCAACTGGATATCGTCCGATCACAAGATCCCAATTTGGGGGACATTTTCCTGGCGTATCCTTCATTCGTCTCAGTCAGTCCCCAAGCCACCACCATTAACAGCGTGCAATCGCCCAATGGTCAATTAAGCAGCAGCCAGTATCCGGGCGGCGGTGAATCAAGTTCAACGATTTATAACTCACTGGATCCCCTGCTCAACGAATGCACCAACGGACTCTGGAAGATTTACATCAATCAGGACAGCCCGACACAACAAGTATATTCGTTCCAGGTTTCCATCAGCGGTTTGGACACCAACCTGTTGAAAGCGGTCAAGGTTTTTTCACCTACCAACGGAGCCCTCAACGTCGCTACCAACCCCGTCTATCACTGGACCGGCCCTTCGAATTATACTACACTCGTCGTCGACCTTCTGAGCGGGCCAGTTGCGAGTCTGCCGGTTACCGCCACCAATTGGGCATCCGCTCCGACGCTGAGTAACGGAACAAACCGCTTCGACGTGAATTATACCTCCAACAGTTTCCCCGCCGTCACCTTCACCACGCCGGTGGATGCTTCCTCCAACCCTGTCGAAACCTGGAACACCACCGTCAATTTGAGTTCCGAAGCATTTGACAATTTCGTCGTGGGCCCGACCCCAACCCAACTGATCAACGCCCAGCGTGCCGGCACAAATTTCCAGTTCTCCTTCCTCTCGCAAGCCGGCGTCACAAACAGCGTGCAATACCGCACCAACCTCGTCCTCGGCATCTGGCTCACCTATTCCAACGTCACTGGCGACGGCACGTTGAAGACCATCCCCATTCCGCTCTCGGTCTTCAGTCCGTCCAAGCAAGGTTTCATCCGCGTCTCATCACAATAAACGATTGACCAAAATTTAATTCTGTTGGGCGGTGCGGCAGCGCCGCCCATTTTTTTATCCCAGCGCGGTCAGCACAATGCCGACCAGAATGCCGATCACCGCGGGCAGTTTTTGCAGGCCGTTTTCCTCACGGAAGAGCAGTATCCCGCCCGCAAACGACACCAGCGTGCTCCCCCGGCGCAGACTGATCACCAACGAAACGAGCGCGGTCGGATTCCTCAACGCGGCAAAATACAGGTAATCTCCCAGCAACATGGAAACGGCAATCAACAAAATGCTCCACCGCCATTGAAACTCGTTGCGCGGCCACCAGCGCCGTTTCCAGCCGATGGTCAGCGGCGTGAAAAACACCAGCATGTAAATCGAGTACCAGGCCTGGACCGTCGGGACCGAGAGATGCACCGTGCCCAGCAGATATTTGTCGTAAACCGCGCTCAGGGCATTCAGCAATGTCCCGAGGATGAGAAAACCCACCCATTTATCGCGGTGAAAATTCACTCCCTCGCGCCGGCCGACCAGCGAGAGTCCCAGGAACGAGACCAGCGTGGTGACGATCCCAAGGCTCTCGAGCAGGGTCGGACGTTCGGCCAGAATGACCATCGCGCCTAGGAACGTCCACAGAGGGCCGGTCGCCCGGATTGGAGACGCCAGCGACACCGGCAAATGTTTGAGTCCAAAATAAGTGGTCGCCCAGGCGGCCGCCACGATGGCCGCCTTGAGAACCAATTGCAGATGCTGCACGAGGGTGATTGGATCGGTCACCAGCGATGCGGGCAGACTGCCGGGGTGGAACACCTGCACCACCATCAACCCAATCCAGGCCGCTGCACAGTACAACATGGTGAAGAACAACACCGGCGTGACCGCGTTCGCCTGGATGGCGTGTTTGGAAGAAAGCTCATTCACGCCGGCAAAGAAGGCCGACAGAAGCGTGGCTGCAATCCAGTGCATAAAAAGCAGGACAGGCCCCGAAACCTGTCCTCTAACTTATAAAGATTGAGACAGGCAGGATGCCCGCCCTGTGTCACATGTTTGCAATAATGTTACTTCCAAACTCGCTGCACTTGATTTCCGTCGCGCCATCCATGAGCCGCGCGAAGTCGTAGGTGACGCGCTTGGAACCGATGGCACCGTTGAGACCTTTGAGAATCAAATCGGCGGCTTCCGTCCAACCCAGGTAACGGAACATCATTTCGCCGCTTAACACGACGCTGCCGGGATTTACCACATCCTTGTTCGCATACTTCGGCGCGGTGCCGTGCGTGGCCTCGAAAATCGCGTGGCCGCTGATGTAATTAATGTTGCCGCCGGGCGCGATGCCAATGCCGCCTACTTGTGCCGCCAGCGCGTCGCTCAAATAATCGCCGTTGAGGTTGAGCGTGGCGATGACGTCGAAGTCCGTCGGGCGCGTGAGCACCTGCTGTAACGTGATGTCGGCGATGGCGTCCTTGATGACAATGCCCGCGCCGGGTTTGCCGTCGGGAATCTTGCACCATGGCCCGCCGTCCATCTCCACCGCGCCAAATTCCTTTTTGGCGAGCGCGTAGGCCCAATCACGGAACGCGCCTTCGGTGAATTTCATGATATTGCCCTTGTGGACAATCGTGACGCTTTTGCGCTTGTTCGTGATGGCGTAGAGGATGGCGGCGTGAATCAGGCGGATGGTTCCGAGATAACTGACCGGTTTGATGCCGATGCCAACATCCACCATTGCCGGTCGTTGCGGAGCGCCAATCTCCTGAAGTTGCTTGAGCCACTGGTCTGCGGCTTCTTTGGTTCCAAAGCGGATTTTTTTGAATTCCTTGGGGAAATTCCGGGCCAGAAAATCCAAAATCTTTTGGCTCTCCGGTGTGCCGCCGGCGTATTCGATACCGGCGTAAATGTCCTCGGTGTTTTCGCGGAAGATGACCATGTTCACCTTTTCCGGATGTTTCACGGGCGACGGCACGCCTTGAAAATACTGCACGGGGCGCAGACAGACGTAGAGGTCGAGCATCTGACGCAGCGCGACGTTGAGCGAGCGGATGCCGCCGCCGACCGGTGTGGTGAGCGGGCCTTTGATGCCGACCAGATATTCCTTGAACGCGGCGACTGTGTCGTCCGGCAGCCAGTTGTCGAATTTGGTTTTGGCTGCCTCGCCGGCGAAGGCTTCAAACCACGCGATCTTGCGTTTGCCGCCGTAGGCTTTTTGCACGGCTGCATCAAAGACGCGCACGCTGGCGGCCCAGATGTCCGGCCCAGTGCCGTCGCCGCGAATGAACGGCAGGATGGGATTGTCCGGCACGTTGAGCTTGCCGTTCTGGATCGAAATTTTTCCGCCCGCGGGCGGCGTCACGTCCTTGTATACCATGGTATCAGTTCAAAGTTAAATTGCCGCCGAGAGGAAAAGGCCGAATGCGAAGGAAATCAAGCGAATACAATCGGCACACAAAAGCGGATACGACTCACTGAAGACTGCTCGGAATCGGTTGATTATTTACCGCCTGCATTCAACAAACTTGCAACCAAAATTCCAGCGCCAACTTCATTTCCTGTTTTTTCACTAACGGTGACAGCAACATCGAAATCGACCAAAAATCCGACTCGCCTATCGGCGGTCATGCAACTGGCCTCCTGCTTTCCTAAAGCCTCTACCTCCATTCCAATGTTTTTGTCCTTCTGTTTGGCCTCATCTACTCCGTTTTTAATTTGGAGTAATGAGTCACGGACAAATTCTTGCAATGTCATAATTTGTTTCTGCTTAAGCCACTTCAATCAGCTTCGTGGCTGTCGCTGTTGCTTCACCAAACTGCGCCTTCACTTTGGCCACGGTGTTTTCGACGGTCAGGCCGTATTTGCGGCGGAGTTCGTCCTGCGTGGAGGCGTGTTCGATGAACTGGTCGGGCCAGCCGATGCGCACAACTGGCGTCGTCACGCCTTTCTCACTGAACAGTTCCAGCACTGCCGAGCCGTAGCCGCCCATCAGCGCGTGATCTTCCATTGTCACAATCACGTCGGCGGCCTTGCCGAAAAATTCGTGCGTGCCGGCGTCGAGAGGTTTGGTGAAGCGCGGGTTGATGATGGCGCAATCGAATCCTTCCGCCGCCAGTTGCGCCGCCGCGTTGCGCGCCAGCGTGCTCATCGGACCGAGGCCGAATAACGCGACTTTGTGCCGCTTTGCGGCATTGCTGGAAAAATTCTGAATGACTTCGGCCTTGCCAACTTCAAGCAGCTTCGGCTGTTCCTTGATGGGCACGCCCTCCGCCGTGCCGCGCGGGTAGCGGATGAACGTCGGATGCCGCTGATGCGTGGCGGTGAACATCATGTCCACCAGCTCGTCCTCGTCCTTCGGCGCCATGGCGATGACGTTTGGCAGGCAGCGCAGATACGCGATGTCGAACAGGCCGTGATGCGTCGGGCCGTCATTGGCGGAAAGCCCGGCGCGGTCCATGCAAAAAATCACCGGCAAATCCTGCAGGCAAACGTCGTGGTGAATGCAATCATAGGCGCGTTGCAGGAACGTGGAGTAAATCGCACAGACGGGATGGAAACCCATCGTCGCCATGCCGGCGGCGAAAATGACGGCGTGTTCCTCGGCAATACCCACGTCGAAATACCGGTCGGGCATCGCTTTTTCAAGATGTTTCAAGCCGGTGCCACTGGGCATGGCGGCGGTGATGCCAACGAGTGTGTTGTCCTTCTGGCAAAGTTTCACCAGCGTCTGCCCCATCACGTCCTGGTAATTCGGCGGCGCCCCGGGCCTGGCCGGCAGCGAATCTCCGGTTCTCACATCGTAAGGCCCGGTGCCGTGGAATTTTTCCGGTGATTTCAGCGCGGCATCGAAGCCTTTGCCTTTTTCGGTGAGGAGGTGAATTACAATGGGCTGATCGCACGTCTTGGCAAATTCCAGGGTGCTGATAAGCAACGGCAAATCGTGTCCGTCTATCGGACCGAGATAACGCAGCCCCATTTCCTCGAAAATAATCGGGCTGCCGTAGCCACCGCGGCCATCCGCATCCACCAGGCTGCCGGTCTGTCGCAGGGCGACGTCGGTGATGGCGCCCTTGACCCCCCCCTCGGCCTTGTGCGCGAGTTTCAGCGCCAGTTCGCCTTTGGGCAGGCGGCGGACGAAATTTTCAAAATCCCGCGCGAGTTTATTGTAACGAGGATTGGTGATGAGTTTGTTCAGGTAATTGGAAATCGCGCCGACGTTTTTGGCGATGCTCCACTCGTTGTCGTTGAGAATACCAATAAACCGTTTCGTCGTGTGCGCGATGTTGTTGAGCGCCTCGAATGAAATGCCGTTGGTGAGCGCCGCGTCGCCGAAAATGCAGACGATGTTTTCGTCCGTGCCGCGTTTGTCGCGCGCCGCCGCCATGCCGAGTGCGGCGGAAAGCGCCGTGCCGGCGTGTCCGGCGCCGTAGCAATCGTGCGGGCTTTCCGTGCGCAGCGCGAAACCGTTCAGGCCGCCGGAGGTGCGGATGGTGTTAAAACGATCCTTGCGCCCGGTGAGCAACTTGTGGACATAGACCTGATGGCTCACGTCCCAGACAAATTTATCCTTGGGCGTGTTGAAAACGCGGTGCAGCGCAATGGTCAATTCCACCACGCCGAGGTTGGGGCCGAGATGGCCGCCGTTTTTGGCCAGCACGGCAATCAGCTCGTGCCGGATTTCATCGGCGAGTTGCAGGAGTTGCGACGCGGTCAGGTTTTTGACGTGCGCCGGTTCGGCCACCATGTCGAGATATCGGCTCATAAGTTTTGGGTCTTGCGTCTGGGGTCTGGGAAATCAGCTTTCGGACAAATCCGGTGACAGCGGCTTCAGTTTCAGTTCGCCCGCCGCGTTTTTTTCCAATTGCTGAATCTTCAACTCCGCCTCGGCCAGTTTTTCCTGGCAGATTTTCACCAGCCGCGTGCCTTCCTCGTACTTGGCCAGCAGCGTCTCCAGTGGCAAATCGTCGGTTTCCATTGCCTCGACGACGCCCTCGAGTTTTTTCAACGCCTCTTCAAACGGCAGACTTTTGGCGGGATTATTGTGACCCACGCCTTTTGATGGATTTGGCACGGGAACAAGGTTAAAGCAAAAAACCAGCGGCGTCCAGTTGGGAGTCAAACGCCAAAAAACGCTCGAACTTGCAGCCAGCAGAGGCTATTTGGCCTTCACCGTCCAGCCCTGCTGGACCGGGAGGTCGCCGGAATACGACGCGCGGCTGCGGTCTTCCTGCACGGACAAGATGGTCAATTCGCCCACCAGTTTTTCGTCGGTGAACACCACGTTGCCCTTGTCATCCTTCACATCGTTGGTCTGGTAGAGTTCCAATTTGTCGCCTTCCTTGAAGCCTTCCTTGCTGCCGAGCGACACAATGATGGTGCCCTTGCCCGCCACGGCGAGCACCTTGCCCGGCGTGTGCTTGAGCGCGTCCTCGGCGGCGCCGGCCTTGGCGGCGAGCGCGGCCTTTTGCTTCACGCGGCCGGATTCCGGGAGCGTCGTCCCCTGCACGTCGGAAATGATTTGTTCCAGCGTCTTCTCGGTGGCGTGGCCCAGCGCGCTGTCCATGAATTCATGGTTGCCCATGTTGATGTTGCCCCCGTTGCCGCCGACGTTGGAGCCGACATCAAAGCCGCCGCCCTTTTCCTGCGCCGAGGCCGAGCCGGTCTTGACGATTTTGCGCGTCGCCACGTCCACCAGACGCCAGTCAATCCGCACGTCGGCGACCGTTTGATGCAGGCCCAGGTTGCCAAAACCGCCCGGCGCAAAACCGCCGAGGCCGATGTGCGATTCCTTGTTGCCGAACCGCGTCACCTTGGCCGTGAACATGAAGTCCGCCGCCGCGAACCCGCCCTTGTCCACTTTTTCCGACTGGTCCACCCAGCCATCCGCGCCCATGTTGATCTCGTTCTTCAAATCGCCGAGATCGTTGATTTCCAGCATCTGGAACTTGTTGATCTTGCCCAGCTCGGTCGTGAGCATCTCGCCCAAGCCGTCGCCCATCGCCGGCTGCCAGTATTGAATCGCCGCCGTGTCACCACTGAACGGCGCGACAAAACAGGTCGGGAGGTTGTTGCTGTCCTGCGCGGCCAGACGGTTCCCCGTCAATGCCACGAGAACAACACCGCTCATCAACATCAGAAGGTGCCTTCTCATGCCGTGCATCACTGCCAAACCGGGCCAAACAGGTCAATCAGAAATTTACCTGGAACACCAGATTATGCGCCTTTTTAGGGCGGCCCGACTGAAGTGGATTCCACACGACTCAAAACTTCGCCGACTTTCAAACGCGTCTTCAAACTTTGTCCGTGCTTCGCGTCCTTCGCACGCCGGATGATTTTCCCGCTTGCCGCGTCCATCGTAATTGAATAACCGCGGGCCAACACCTGCTCCGGCCCCAGCAAACGCAACCGCGCTTCCAGCGTCTCAAAACGGTTCTTCCCATTCCGCAAACCTGCGTGCGCCAACTCGCGCAACCGCCGCCGGCTCACCACCAATGTCTCGCGCCGCTGATTCAACAACTGCGCCGGACGAACACGCAACAACCGGTCAGTCAGATTTCGCCACGCCACGGTGCGATCACGCGTGCCTTGCTTCACGCAACGCAACAAACCGGTTTGTAAATCATCGAGCCGTTGCAGCAATTCATTGAGCCTCCGACGCGGATGCGCCCGTACCATGCGCTGGGTCAGGTCCGCCACCAGTTGCCGGCTGGCAAAGACGCCTTCGGTGATGATTTCCGCCGCCGCGCTCGGTGTTGCCGCGCGCACGTCCGCCACGAAATCGCTGATGGTGAAATCAATCTCGTGCCCGACCGCCGACACGACCGGAACGGCTGATTCAAAAATCGCCCGCGCCACAGCTTCTTCGTTGAACGCCCATAAATCTTCGAGACTGCCGCCGCCGCGCGTTATCAAAATCAGGTCCAAACCATTTTCGGTAGGGACGGCGCGCTGCGCCGTCCGGTCGTCGCAGCGCGACGACGCTACCTGTGATGTGTGCCACTCGTTCAGCAGTCGGATTGCCGCCGCGATTTCTTCCGCCGCGCCTTCGCCTTGCACACGGCACGGCGCGAGGATGATTTCCAGACCCGGATTCCGCCGTTGCACGACATGCAGCACGTCGCGGATCGCCGCCCCGGTGGGCGACGTGACCAGGCCGATGCGTTGCGGGTATTTTGGCAGCGACCGTTTCCGTTCCGGCGCGAACAGCCCTGCCGCCGCGAGCTTCTGCTTGAGTTTCTCGAACGCGATTTGCAGCGCGCCGACGCCCTGCAACTCCACCGCCCGCACGATAAGCTGATATTGCCCGCGCGCCTCATAAACCGTCACGTCGCCTTGCAGCAAAACCTTCTGGCCATCCTGCAACACGCTGCGGTTCATGACCGCTTCGCCACGGAATAAAACGCAGCTCAACTGCGCGGCGGCGTCCTTGAGCGTGAAATAAATGTGACCGGAAGATTGCGCGCGCAGATTGGTGACCTCGCCTGTCACCCAGACCGAACCGACCTGTTTTTCGAGCAACCGTTTGACCTGTGCCGTCAATTCGCTGACCGACAACACACGCCGTCCTGTTTCGGTTGGGAACAGTTCGCCGAAGTCCCATTGCGATTTGGGTTGCTTGCCCATCTGACCCGTCACCTTTTGCCGTCTGAAGGCGCCCGCAGCGAGTTGGCCACGCGGCGGAAGTGGTAGCCGAGGATGGCGAGTTCGATGGCGTGCGGGAACTGACGCGGACGCCGGATGAGTGTGCCCAAAAACAGCCGCCAATATCCAACCTGCCCCCGGTGCCACACGCCCAGCACCCAGAGGGATTTCAGGAAGGCAATGCAATCCGCCCGCGACAGGTGCAGTCGCGGACCGGTCGGACGATGG
>JBEKJN010000009.1:0-23807 GCA_050011235.1 Verrucomicrobiota bacterium
GCGCGGCTGGAAAGCAACTGGCCGAATTTGATGAAGGTCGGCCCCATTTTTTCCAAATCGTCGGCCAATTCTTCCGGCGCGGGCTGGCCGGGTTTGGCGGCCAAAGGTGTTTTTTCATCGCCCGCGGCCTCCTGGGCAAATTCCCTGGCCAAATCGGTATTGCCGTATTTCCAAAACAGCAATGCGATATCCTTGTAGCGTTTGAGGTGATGCGGTTTTAAGGACAGTTTCATGTTTGTTTTTTTCCTGGGGCCAGTTCAGCAAATGGATCTTGCCTTTGCTTTCGGTAAAACCCTACACGACGGGCCGGATTTGCCTATGGGGTATAACCCTAACTCCCCAGGTTATCACTTCCGCAATCAGTTGCGGAAAAATGAAAAAGGCGAACGGTTTCCCGTCCGCCTTCAATGTAGATCAGGCATCTTGCCTGACTTTGACTAAATTGGAGACAGGCTGGAAGCCTGTCCCACGCTTAATACCGGTAATGCTCCGGCTTGTAGGGGCCGTCCACCGGCACGCCGAGGTAGTCGGCCTGCTTCTTCGTGAGCTTGGTGAGCTTCACGCCGATTTTTTCCAGGTGCAGACGCGCGACTTCCTCGTCCAGTTTCTTGGGCAGACGATAGACGCCGATCTTGTTGGTGGCGCGGTTGGCCCAGAGGTCGAGTTGCGCGAGGCATTGATTGGTGAAGCTGTTGGACATGACGAAGCTCGGATGGCCGGTGGCGCAGCCGAGGTTCACCAGCCGGCCCTCGGCCAGCAGGTAAATGCTGTTGCCGCCCGCGAAGGTGTATTTGTCAACCTGCGGCTTGATGTTCAACTTTTTCACGCCCGCGGCTTTATTCAGGCGGTCCACCTGGATTTCGTTGTCAAAGTGGCCGATGTTGCAGACGATGGCCTGGTCTTTCATCTTCGCCATGTGCTCAAGCGTGATGATGTCGCAGTTGCCGGTGGTGGTGACGTAGATGTCCGCCTCGCCGAGCGTGTCTTCGACGGTCTTGACTTCAAAACCTTCCATCGCGGCCTGCAGCGCGTTGATGGGGTCAATCTCGGTGACGATGACGCGCGCGCCGAAGCCGCGCAGCGAGTGCGAGCAGCCTTTGCCGACGTCGCCGTAACCGCAAACGCAGGCGACCTTGCCGGCGACCATGACGTCGGTTGCGCGTTTGATGCCGTCGGCGAGCGATTCGCGGCAGCCGTAAAGATTGTCGAACTTGGACTTGGTGACGGAGTCGTTGACGTTGATGGCAGGCACGAGCAGCTTGCCCTGTTCCAGCATCTGGTACAGGCGATGGACGCCGGTGGTGGTTTCCTCGGAAACACCTTTCCAATCCTTCACGACGGTGTGCCAGAAACCGGGACGTTCCTTCGCCACGCGCTTGAGCAAGGCCTTGATGACGGCAACTTCGTGGTTGTCGCTGGGCGTGTTGACCCAGTTGTCGCCGTTTTCGAGTTCGTAACCCTTGTGGATGAGCAAGGTGGCGTCGCCGCCGTCGTCCACGATGAGTTGCGGACCTTTATTGCCCGGGTGCGTGAGCGCCGCGAGCGTGAAGTCCCAATATTCCTCGAGCGTTTCACCCTTGTGCGCGAAGACCGGTGTGCCGCCCTTCGCGATGGCGGCGGCGGCATGATCCTGGGTGCTGAAGATATTGCAGCTCGCCCAGCGCACGGACGCGCCGAGTTCGACGAGCGTCTCGATGAGAATCGCCGTTTCGATGGTCATGTGCAGCGAGCCGGTGATGCGCACGCCCTGGAGCGGCTTTTGCGGGCCGTATTTGGCGCGAATGGCCATGAGTCCGGGCATTTCGTGCTCGGAAACCTGGATGGTCTTGCGTCCCCACTCGGCGAGCGAGAGGTCGCGGACTTTGTAATCCGGTTTGGCGGCGCCGTTGCCATTGGTCTTGGCAACCTTGGCGCGGGGAGGCGTCAATTTAATTGCGGGCATATTCGGTTGAGAGTTGATGGTTGCCCGCCTTCACTTCGTTTCGGCGAGGTCTCGCCGTAGCTGCAAGCGGAGGCGGAAGTGTTGAGAGTTATTTCAATGCGTTTTGGAGCGCTTTGACCTTGTCGGTTTTTTCCCACGTCAAGGCGGGGTCGCTCTTGCCAAAGTGGCCGTAGTTGGTGGTCTTGGAATAAATCGGACGGCGCAAGTTGAGCTGCTCGATGATGTCCGCCGGCTGGAAGCTGAACACGCGGTTGACGGCGCGGACGATCTTGCCCTCGGGAACGGTCGCCGTGCCGAACGTGTCCACACTGACGCTGACGGGGTCGGGATGGCCGATGGCATAGGCGAACTGGATTTCGCATTTCGCGGCCAGTTTGGCGGCCACGATGTTCTTGGCGATCCAGCGGCCCAGGTACGCGGCGCTGCGGTCCACCTTCGTCGGGTCCTTGCCGGAAAACGCACCGCCGCCGTGACGGCCCATGCCGCCGTAGCTGTCCGCGATAATTTTGCGGCCGGTCAGGCCGGTGTCGCCCTGCGGCCCGCCGACGACGAAACGTCCGGTCGGGTTGATCAGGTACTCGGTCTTGCGGGTGAGCAGCCGGGCCGGCAGAACTTTTTTGACGACGTTTTCGATGCAGAACTTTTCAATCTCGCGATGCTCCACGTCCGCGCTGTGCTGCGTGGAAATGACGACGTTGGAAATGGCGACGGGTTTGTCGTTTGCGTAAACGACGGAGACCTGCGACTTCGCGTCCGGTCGGAGCCACGGCACCTTGCCGGTTTTGCGGATGCGGGTGAGTTCACGGCCGAGGCGATGCGCAAACATGATGGGCGCGGGCATGAGCTCGGGCGTTTCGTTGCAGGCGTAACCAAACATCAAACCCTGGTCGCCGGCGCCCTGCTGGCTGGTCTTCTTGCCCTTGGCCTTGCGGGCGTCCACGCCCTGCGCGATGTCGGGCGATTGCTGCGTGATGATGGTGTTCACGAACACCTTGTCGGCGTGGAACACGTCGTCGTCGTTCACATAGCCGATTTCGCGAATGGTGTCGCGGGCGATTTTGGTGAAGTCAAGTTTCGCGCGCGTGGTGATTTCGCCGCCGACAATGACGATGTTGGACTTGGCGTAACATTCGCAGGCGACGCGGCTGAACTTGTCCTGCGCGAGGCAGGCGTCCAGCACGGCGTCAGAAATGGTGTCACAAACCTTGTCCGGATGGCCTTCGCCGACGGACTCCGAGGAAAAGATGTAATTTTTGCTCATGAATCAATGGGTTAAAATGTCATATTGACGTATCAAGATAGGATGATATAACTAATTTGAAGCGCGTCAAATGCTTTTTGAGAAAAAGTTGATGCGCGGTTCGGTGTTTCGTCCCGCAGGGCGGGACGGTTTTGTTGGGATTCGTGTCCACAGGCAATGCCGCCTAAAGGCGGGACACCAAACCGTTGGAAAACGATAAACATCATGTCCTCGACCTTGAAATCATTGCGGGCCTTGTCCGACCCGACGCGGCTGCGCATCGTGGCGCTGCTGGAGCGGGATGAATTGTCCGTGAACGAGCTGCAGGAAATCACGCGGCTCGGCCAGTCGCGCATTTCCACGCATCTCGGCCTGCTGCAGGATGCGGAACTGGTGCAATCGCGGCGCGAGGGCAAACGGACGTTCTACAAGCTGGATCCGGATGCGGGCGGCGCGGCGCGCGAATTCATCCAACTGGCCATCTGCGGCGCGAAGGAACTGCCTGAGCATGGAAGCGACCAGATCAATCTCAAGCGCGTGCTGAACCGCCGCCGCGAGCAGGCACAGGTTTTTTTCAACCAGGTTGCCGGCCGGTTCGATCGCGTCTATGGCCCGGGGCGTTCGTGGCAGGCGTTTGGACATTTGTTGCTGCGCATCCTGCCGCCGCTCGTCGTGGCCGATTTGGGCGCGGGCGAAGGCCTGTTGAGCGAATTGCTCGCGCGCCGCTGCAAAAAGGTCATCGCCGTGGACAACTCAGAGAAAATCGTCGAATTCGGCGCGGCCAAGGCGAAAAAGAACGGGCTGAAAAATCTGGAGTTCCGCCTCGGCGATCTACAGGACCCGCCGATTGAAGCGAACAGCGTTGACCTGGTGATTTTGAGCCAGGCACTGCATCACGCCGAAGTTCCGGCAAAGGCGATTGCTGCTGCGGGCAAAATCCTTCGCCCGCGCGGGCAAATCATGATCCTCGATTTGCTCAAGCACAACTTCGAGAAGGCGCACGAGCTTTACGGTGACCGCTGGCTCGGTTTTGCCGAAAGTGATTTGCAGCGCTGGCTGGAGGACGCGGACTTCAAAAAAATCGAAATCAGCGTCGTCGCCCGCGAGGAACAGCCGCCGCATTTCCAGACCATTCTGGCGGGTGGGGAAAAAACGTAGGACAGGCGTCGCGCCTGTCTCCATTTTCTCCTAAAGTTTGAGACAGGCTGGAAGCCTGTCCTACACTTTATGCCACAGCGATGTTCACCAGCTTTTTCGGCACGACGATGACTTTCCTGATCGTCTTGCCAGCCAGGAATGGTTTTACTTTTTCGGATGCCTTGGCGGCGGCTTCGAGCGCGGCATTGTCGGCGTTGGCCGGGACCTTGATGACGTCGCGCAGCTTGCCATTCACTTGCACGGGGATTTCCAGCGTGTCCTCGACAAGCAGAGCGGGGTCAAACTTTGGCCAGCAGGCGTAAGCCAGCGCGATTCGATGTTGGATGTTCGATGTTGAATGTTCGATGTTCAGCTTATCCCACAATTCTTCCGCCAGGTGCGGCGCGAAGGGCTGGAGCAAAATCAGGAAATCGCGCAGCACAACCACCGGCTTCGTTTCCCAAGTAATGGCGTCATTTACAAAGACCATCAGCGCTGAAATGGCCGTGTTGAAACGAAAGCTGTCCAAATCCCCCGTCACCTTTTTGATGCAGGCGTGCAGCGTTTTAAGTTGCGCAGGCGTCGGCTGCGCATCCTTGATCGCAGGGTTAAGTTTGACCAGTTCCAGCAGTTTTGTAGCCGCGCTTGTCAAAGCGCGGGAGTCTGCGGATTCACATCCGCAGCTACAATCGGTGGTGGTTTCCGCCTGCTCGAATTCCGTTTCGCTTTTTTCATCCACGAACAGCCGCCAGACGCGGCCCAGGAAACGATAAACGCCTTCGACGCCCTTGGTGCTCCAAGGTTTCACCATTTCAAGTGGCCCCATGAACATTTCAAAGAGACGCAACGAGTCCGTGCCCACTTCCTGCACGGGCACGTCCACAGGAATCACGTTGCCGCGCGATTTGGACATCTTCTGGTTGTCTTCGCCCAGCACCATGCCCTGATTGACGAGTTTAAAGAACGGTTCGGGCGTCGAAACGTAACCAAGATCGAACAGCACTTTGTGCCAGAAGCGGGCGTAGAGCAGATGCAACACGGCATGTTCGGTACCGCCGACGTACAAATCCACGCCGGGCGTTTGTAGCGGCGCTCTATGAGCGTCGCTCGAAGTGCGGCGGTCACAGACCGCCGCTACAGAACCCATCCAGTATTTCTCAGCTTCCTTGCCGACGAATGCGTTCGGATTTTTCGCGTCGAGAAAGCGGAGGTAATACCAGCAACTGCCGGCCCATTGCGGCATCGTATTCGTCTCGCGCGTCGAACCATCAGGCAGGTTCACCCAATCCTTCGCACGGGCCAACGGCGGCTGGCCGGTAGCGGTGGGTTTGTAGTCGGTCAACTCCGGCGGCAAGACTGGCAACGCGGATTCGGACAACGCTTCATGATACAAATTTCCGGCGGCATCTTTCTTCCAAATGATTGGAAACGGCTCGCCCCAGTACCGCTGCCGGCTGAACAGCCAGTCACGCAACTTGAAGTTGACCGTTTTCTTGCCCAAGCCCTTTGATTCGAGCCAAACGGTGATTTTCTTTTTGGCTTCGGCAGTCGGCAAACCGGTGATGGAAATTTCCAGGCCGGTTGAATTCACTGAAGTACCGTCGTCCACGAATCCACGCCAATCGGCCTTCGGGTCGGGCGGTTGAACGACCTGGATAATCGGCAGATTGAACTTGGTGGCGAACTCGAAATCGCGCGTGTCATGCGCGGGCACAGCCATGATTGCCCCCGTGCCGTAGCTGGCGAGAACATAGTCGGCAATCCAGATCGGAATCTTCTGGCCGTTGACGGGATTGATGGCGTAAGCGCCGGTGAAAACGCCGGTTTTTTCTTTGGCGAGTTCAGTGCGTTCGAGATCACTCTTTACTGATGCCATCCATTGATAAGCAGTAATCGCGTTGATTGGGGTGTCGATATCTCCGGTCCATTGCCTGATAGTACCTTCAGGCCATTTGACCGGGATGATGCCATTCTTCATCCATTTTTCGATGAGAGAATGCTCAGGAGCAAGCACCATGTAAGTCGCACCAAAGAGCGTGTCCGGCCGCGTGGTGAATACGCGGATTTTTTCGGTAGGGACGGCGCGCTGCGCCGTCCGGTCGTCGCAGCGCGACGACCCTACCACCTCAAAGTCCACCTCCGCGCCCACGCTGCGGCCAATCCAGTTGCGCTGCATTTCCTTGAGCGAATTGCTCCACTCTATTGTGTCGAGGTCCGCCAGTAGGCGTTCGGCGTAGGCGGTGATGCGGAGCATCCATTGACGCATCGGCTTGCGGACGACGGGAAAGCCGCCGACTTCACTTTTGCCATCAACGATCTCCTCGTTTGCCAAAACCGTTCCGAGTTGTTCGCACCACCAGACCGGTTGTTCGCTGACATAGGCGAGACGCTTGGAGTCGCGATAGGCGTGGCGTTTGTTCCAGAGTTTCTGGGTTTCAGAATCAAAGTTCTTTTCTAATTCCTGCCATTGCTCGGGAGTTCGCGGAGATTTTGCAATGCTCAACAAATCCAATTCTTTAGGATATTGCAGAGTTAGAATTTTCTCGGCTCTATTGGTTTCCGGATTGAACCACGAATTGTAAAGCTTCAGGAAAATCCATTGGGTCCATTTGAAATAATCCGGGTCGGTCGTGGCGAGTTCGCGCGACCAGTCGTAGCTGAAGCCCAGCGATTGAATCTGCCGCTTGAACGTGGCGACGTTCGCCTCGGTCGTCTGGCGGGGGTGCTGGCCGGTCTTGACGGCATATTGCTCGGCGGGCAGGCCGAAGGCGTCCCAGCCCATCGGATGCAGGACGTTGAAACCGAGCGCGCGCTTGTAGCGGGCGAGGATGTCGGTGGCGGTATAGCCTTCCGGATGGCCGACGTGCAAGCCCGCGCCGCTCGGATAGGGAAACATGTCGAGAATGTAAAATTTCGGCGGCAACTGCGCGGCGGCCACCCTCCCGGAAAGATGATGGCGTTGGGCAAAAGGGTGCCCGTCCGGGAGGACTTCGCCCGGATTAAACGCGCGAAAGGTCTGCTGTTCGTTCCAAAATTGCTGCCATTTGGGCTCAATCAGATGAAACGGATATTGCCTGCGGCTGCTCGACATAGAGGCGGGATTTTGCGGAAAGTTGAGCGAAGGGGCAATCGCGGAATGAACCCCGACGTTAATGTTTGACCGGCAAACTTCGCCAGACGAGTCGCAATCCTTCGAGCGTCAGGTTGGGTTCGACGGCGGAAATTTCCGGCAAACGTGCGGCAATCAATCCGGCATAACCGCCCGTCGCCACCACCGGCAAATGTTTCACCTGCAATTCGCGCTTTAACTCGCCGATCAATTCACGAACCAGCCCGCGATACCCATGCACCGCGCCGACGAGCATCGCCTGCTCCGTGCTCCGGCCAACCGCGGTTTTGACTTCGCGGATTTTGATGCGCGGCAGCAACGCCGTTTTCTCGTGCAGATAATCCGTCATCGCCGCCAGCCCCGGCGCAATGATGCCCCCCGCGTAATTGCCCGCGCGATTGACGACATCAAATGTCACCGCCGTTCCGAAATCCACCACCACCACCGGCGCGCCAAAGCGCCTGCGCGCGGCCACGGCGTTTGCCAGGCGATCCTCCCCGATCGTGTCCGGCTTCGGATAATCAATACCCAAGCCGCAAAGCGTTTTTCGCGTGAGTTCGAATGCGTTCAAATTCCAAAGCCGGCGGACGGTTTTGCGGACATGCGGCGTCGCGCGTGGCACCACGCTGCACAACGCCGCGCCTTCCAGACTCGCGCGGCCCACAAATTTTTTCACCAGCTTTCCCGCTGCGCCCCTGAACCAAAGCGCCGTGGGAATGTTCGTGTGCTTCGTCACGCGCCGGCCGTTGGCCAGGCCGAGGTGCGTGTTCGTGTTGCCGATGTCGAAAAGCAGGATCATACATTGTAGCGGCGGTCTGTGACCGTCGCCAATTTTAACCGGATTATTTTCCGGCGGTCACAGACCGCCGCTACAGTTTTTGGTTTCATTTTTCGAGCGTCACATCCCCGCCAGTGATGCGTTCCAAATGTCCGTGTTCGGTTCGCAGCAACAGCGCGCCATCGTCATCCAGCGACTCTGCCCGACCGCTCACGCGCCGCCCGCCGATTTGAATCGTCACCGCCCGGCCAATCGTCGTGCAATGCGCCTCCCATTCGTCGGCCACGTCTGTAAAAAAATTGCCGCAGACGCGCGCGTAATCGTGATCGAGTTCGTGCAAAATGGCGGTCGCCAGTTCCGGCCGGGAAATCGTTTTGCCGGTTTCAATTTTCAACGACGTCGCCGTCTTGCGCAGTTCTGCCGGAAATTCGTTCGTGCTCAGGTTCACGTCCACGCCGATGCCGAGGATGACGTGCTTGACGCGGTCCAATTCCGCGCTGAGTTCCGTCAGGATGCCCGCGACTTTCCTGCCGCGTACCAAAATGTCGTTCGGCCACTTGATTTCCGGGTCCAAGCCGGTCTCGGATTGAATCGCACGCCGCAGAGCCGCTGCGGAAGCGACGGTGAGTCGCGTTGTTTCCTGCGGACGCAAATCCGGTCGCAGCAAAATGGAAAACCAAAGCCCTTTTCGCACCGGCGACATCCACGCGCGACCGAGCCGGCCCCGGCCCTTCGTTTGCGATTCCGCAAAAACAACGGCGCCTTCCTTCACTCCGTCGCGCGCCAGCTTTTCAATCACGTCGTTGGTCGAAGTCGTCTGTTCGAACACGTGGATGTCGCGTCCGACGATTTTCGTTTTGCCGAGGCGCGCGAGCAAATCGTCCGCGTGCAGCGCGTCGGGCGCGCTCACGAGGCGGTAACCGAAATGCGGGCTGGCCTCGATGTCGTAGCCAAGCTGGCGCAACTCCTCGATGTGTCCCCAAATCGCCGCGCGGGTGACGCCCAGTTGCTCGGCGATTTCCGCACCCGACACACCGTCGGAATTCGCGCGCAACGCGGTAAGAATTTTTGCGTCCGTGGTCATGAGACGGAAAACTTCCAACTTCCAACATCGAACGCCCAACAACCAATTTTGAAGACACTCCTGCGCGCATCCATTGGATGTTCGATGTTGAATGTTCGATGTTCGATGTTCCCTTTCATTCTTCAATATCCAGCCCGATGTCCACCGCGCGCGCGGAATGCGTGAGCGCGCCGACGGAAATGAAATCCACGCCGGTCCCGGCAATCGCGCGGATATTCGCCAGATTCACGCCGCCGCTGGCTTCGGTCTTCGCGCGGCTTTTGATTTTCTGCACCGCCAGCCGCAGTTGAATCGGGTTCATGTTATCGAGCAAAATGATGTCCACACCCGCCTCAGCGGCCTGCTCGACCTGCTCCAAGTTGTCGGCCTCGACCTCGATTTTCAGTTGTGGATATTCTTTGCGCGCGCGCTGGACGGCGGCGGCGATGGCATTCGGTTTTTCACCGCGCAGCGCCGCGAGGTGATTGTCCTTGATGAGCACCAGGTCGAACAGGCCGATGCGATGGTTGTGTCCGCCACCGCACGCGACAGCGTATTTCTCGAAACGCCGCCAGCCGGGCGTGGTTTTGCGCGTGTCGAGAATCTGCGCGTGAGTCCCTTTGATGGCTTCGACGAATTGCGCGGTGAGCGTGGCGATGCCGGAAAGCCGCTGGACGAAATTCAACGCGACGCGCTCGGCGCTCAAAATGGAGCGAGCCGGGCCGGAAATTATCAGCAAGGTCTCATCCTTACCAACAGGCTGGCTGTCCTTTGCCAGCCGCTCAATTTTGATGGCGGTGGAAAGTTCGGTGAACGCAGCCTCGGCGAAGGCGAGCCCGGCCACGACGAGCGGTTCGCGCGCGCGCATGAGCGCTTTGGCCGTCGCGGTTTCCGGTACGGTGGCCAAAGTCGTGGCGTCGCCGTTGCCGATGTCCTCGGCAAGGGCAAGCTTGACGGCCTGACGGATTTCTGCGGCGGACAATTCCACGCCGTTAAAATGAAGGCGAATGGAAGAAGGGAAAAGGAAAAATGCGCATGGAGAAAGCGGCTGAAATTGTAATGGCACGGCCTGCGGCTTTGGTTTAGAACAGCCACGTGCAAACCCCAATGCCATTTGTGATTGTGGTGGTGCTTGTCGTTATCGTGATCAGCACCATCTACGGCGTGATTCGGGCGCGCAAACGACTGGAGGGGCTGTTTGAGTTGGCACAACGATTGGGTCTGAATTTCAGCGCGGCGGAAGATTACGCGCTCGCCGACCGGTACAATTTTCTCAAACAACTGGCAGAGGGCGAAAACCGCTACGCCCGTAATGTCCTCTCCGGAATCTATCAACAAAACCAGGTGCTGGCGTTCGATTATCACTACGAAACCTATACCCAGAGCAAAAGCGGACGCCAGACGCACCATCACTGGTTTTCCTTTTTCATTTTGACGCTGCCGGCGGTTTTCCCCGACCTGACCATCCGCCGCGAAAATTTCTTCACCAAAGTTGCCGAGGTGTTTGGTTACCAGGACATCAAGTTCGAGTCCGCCGAATTTTCCAAGGCATTTAATGTGCGATCCCCGGACAAAAAATTCGCCTACGACGTCTGCAATGCGAAGATGATGGAATACCTGCTGGCGAATCGCGACTTGAGCGTTGAAATTGAGAATCAGGTGCTGGCGCTGGCATTCGACACCTGCCTGTCGGTCGAACAAGTCGAATCCAATTTGCAGCGGCTGGTGGAAATCCGGTCGCACCTGCCGGAATACCTGTTCACGAAAGTTGCGTAAATGAACAACGACGCCCTGCTAAAAGTGCTGATGGCGATAATCGCCGTCGTCCTTGTAGTCGTTTTGTCACGCTATTTACGCGGTAAGCCCGATCCCGAAAAAAAAAGACGCGAAGATTTGGCTGCATTGGCTGAAAAATTGAAATTGCGGTTCAATCCCGGCAACGATTTCAAGCTCGCAGAAAAATTTTCATTCCTGTCTTGGTTGAGGCGTGGCGATGTCCGTTATGCCTACAACGTGTTTCATGGCGATCATTTGGAATATCCAGTGACCATCTTTGATTATCACTTTTCAACGACTGGAGGGAAAAGCGGATACGATTATTATTGGTCCGCCTTCGCTGTCGAGATGAAGACAAATTTTCCTGACATGATCATTTCACATGAAAGCAGGGAATCCCGGCTTGCAGAAGCGCTCGGCGAATCGCACATCGCTTTTGAATCAGCAGATTTTTCGCGCGCATTTCGTGTCCGTTCTTCCGATAAAAAATTTGCCTGCGATGTATGTCATCCCAAAATGATGGAATATCTGCTGGCAAACCAGGATTTGACCGTTGAAATCAGCCGCACCGGCCTGGCAGTCCTTTTTGAAGATTGGCTTCGTCCCGAAAAGATTGAATTTAATCTTTCACGCTTGATTGAAATTCGCAAACTCTTGCCGGAATACCTGTTCACAAACGCATGATGCCCATTCTCATCGCTGTCTTCATCGTCGTTGTGTTGCCAGCCGTTTATGTGCTGGCGCAATACAACGCGCTCGTTGCCCTACGGAATTACATCCGCGAATCGTGGAGCGACGTGGACGTGGAATTGAAGCGCCGCTACGACCTCATCCCGAACCTGGTGGCCGTGGTCAAGGGCTACGCCGCGCACGAGCGCGGGGTGTTCGAGCGCGTGACGGAACTGCGCAACCGCTGCGCCGCCAACAACGGCCCGGTGGCCGACCAGTCCCGCGACGAAGTCCAGCTTGTGGACGCGCTGAAACAACTGCTCGTGGTGGTGGAAAATTATCCGCAACTCAAGGCCGACCAGAATTTTCTCAAGCTGCAAACAGAACTCGTCAACACCGAGGACCGGATTCAGGCCGCGCGCCGGTTTTACAACGGCAACGTGCGCGACTACCGCAACAAATGCGAAACCTTTCCGAGCAACCTCGTGGCGAAGACGTTTGGCTTCAAATCGGAAGGGGATTTTTTCAGCGTGCCGCCGTCGGTCCGGGACGTGCCGAACGTGGATTTTGCAACGTCTTAACCGCGAAACACTCCAAATATGCGAAATAATTTTTGAAAAAGTGGTTCGCGTGGTTCGCGTTTGAAAATTTTTCGCGCGTTATCAAAGTTCCGAAGGGACATCGGAAATTAGCCCGGCACATCGTGCCGGGTTTGTCGCCACAAAAAAATCCGTCCTGAAAGGACGGCGGAAGATTCAACGCCGATTTCCAGCGTCCCTGCCGGGACGCAAATTTATTTGGTGCGGACACCAGCCACTTTGTGGCTGGCTAATTTCCGTTGCCGCTCTGTGGCTGAAATATTTTCCAGCCAGAGACCGAGCTTTCGCATTATTTAAGCGCGGTTTTCAATGCCGCCAGGCATCGTTCGTTTTCCTGCGGCGTGCCGATGGAGATGCGGATCCATTCCGGCAATTGATAGTCGCCCATCGGACGCACAATCACGCCCTGTTTTTGGATCGCCTCGAAAATTTTCTGGCCGTTGCCGACGCGGACCAGAATGAAATTGGCGGCGGACGGAATAAATTCAAGTTTCAAGTCGCGGAACGCCCGCTCGAAAAATTCCAATCCGGCAAAATTGTTCTGGCGCGTCTTGCGGACGTGCTCAGCGTCGTCCAGCGCGGCAAGCGCGGCGGTTTGCGCCAGCAGATTGAGGTTGAACGGCTGCCGGATTTTTTCCAGCGCGGCCACGAATGCGGGATTTCCGATGCCGTAACCGATGCGCAGACCGGCCAGGCCGTAAATTTTCGAGAACGTCCGCATCAAAATCAGGTTTGGCCGGATGTTTTGGTGGACGAGTGGTGACAAATCCACCGGATCGTTCAAAAAATCAATATAAGCCTCGTCCATCACCAGCAGCACGTCGTCGGGCACTTCGTTGATGAACCGGATGACTTCCTCGCGCGGCGCGCGGGTGCCGGTGGGGTTGTTCGGGTTCGCCACGAACACGATGCGCGTGCGCGGCGTGATGGCTTTGAGCATCGCGGGCAAATCGTGCCCGTAATTTTTGGCCGGAACAGTGATGAGGTTCGCGCCAAACAATTTCGTGACGATGGGATAAACCGCGAAACAATATTGCGACACCACCACGTCTGGAATGGCAGTGGCGCCTCCGCCACCGAGCAGCGCGTGCCCGGCAAACTCGATGATTTCGTTCGAGCCGTTGCCGAGAATGAGGTTCGCCGGTTCGACGCCGAGTTTGGCCGCGAGTTTCTGTTTGAGATAAAACGCGTTGCCGTCGGGATACAAATTCACGCCGGCCAGCGCCTTTTGCATGGCCGCCAGCGCGAGCGGCGACGGCCCGAACGGATTTTCGTTCGACGCGAGCTTGATGATGCCGGCGGCGGGCAGGCCGAGTTCGCGTGCGACTTCCTCAATCGGACGGCCGGGCTGATAAACCGGCAAATCGTTCAGTGCGGGATTGATTTTCAAATGTTTATTGCTCTTCGCCGGGCAGGCGCGGGTCGGCGCCCGGATAAAGCTTGTGGTAATCGGTCGCCTGCACGCCGATGATGGCGGCCACACCGAGAATGTCGTGCGCGTTCGAGCCGCGCGTCACGTCGGCGGCGGGGCGGTTCAGGCCGATCAGGATGTGTCCGTAGGCGTTGGCGTGGCCGAGGAGCCGGACGAGTTTGCTGGCGATGTTGCCGGAATTGAGTTCGGGAAAAATCAGCACGTTCGCGCGTCCGGCGATTTTGCTGTCGAGCGATTTGCGTTCGGCGATTTCCGGCACCAACGCGGCGTCCACCTGCAATTCGCCGTCGAAGTCGGCCTCCAGCAGCGATTGCCCGGCTTTGAATTTGGCCATGGCCGTGGCCGCCTGCACCTTGCCGACGGACGGATGCGACGCGCTGCCCTTGGTGGAAAACGACAGCAACGCCACGCGCGGGCGCACGTTGAGCAGATGGCGCGCGAGCTGCGCGGTGGCAATGGCGATGTCGGCCAGTTCCTCCACGCTCGGATCGGGCACCACGCCGCAATCGGCCATGAACAGCACGCCGTCTTCGCCAAGGCGTGTGTCGGCAACCTCCATGATCATGCAACTCGACACCGTGGCCATGCCGGGCGCGGCCTTGACGATTTGCAACAACGGCCGCAGCACGGTGCCGGTGCTGTGCGCCGCGCCGGAAACCAGACCGTCCGCCTGGTGCATTGCCACCATCATCGCGCCAAAAAAATTCGGCTGGAGCAGCGCCTCGCGCGCCTCAGTGGCGCGAATCCCCTTGTCACGATAAAGCGCATGAAAACGCCGGGTGAAATTTTCCAGCTCCTCGCTCGTGGCGGGATCAATCACGCGGATGCCGTCGAGCGGGATGTTCAGGCCCTCGGCGGTTTCTTTCACTTTCGCCTGGTTGCCAAGCACGATGGGCGCGCCGAGCTGCAAGGCATGAAACTGCCGGGCCGCCTGCAGAATGCGCGGGTCCTCGCCTTCGGGGAAAACCACCCGTTTCGGATGCCGCTGCAATTTTTCAATGACATTGCCAATAAAACGCATAACGACAGGTTAGCGACCAGCGACGGAATCGTAAAATCAATTTGCCGCGAGGAAGTTTGTCCTAAGCGCATCTCAATTTTGGGCAAGCGTTCTGTTCCGAAGGAACAATTGAAAATAGCCTGGCATTTCAATGCCGGGAAAGGTTTGGAAAAACCGAGTCCCGCAGGGACGGCTGAATAAAAACACCGTTTTCAGTCGTCCCTGCGGGACTGATGGCAATATCGTGTCATATCCCGGCGTTCAAACGCCGGGCTATTTTCAGAATGTCCTTGCAGGACACAGCTTATTCGGTTGCCCAAAAATTGAGATGCACCCGTTTGTTTTCCTCGTCCTGCATTCTCGTCCTCGTCCTTGAATTGTCCCGCCTGAAGACGGCAGGACTCAAATTAATAAAACCAAAATGCCTGCCCGCCGCCTGTCACGTATTGCCACTGCGTTCCATAAGGGGTGTGAGTTTCCACGCGGCCATCGCCAAAACCGAGGTTACATGACGAATAAGTGCCGCGATAAAAATGTCCGGTATTCGGAGAGATATTATTCACATTCGTTGAGGCAACGGAAGTCGGTGAAAAGAGTGGGCCATTACCACATTTGTCCGTGATCAAAGGCTGTACGTTTACGGTACCATCAGAGTTTGTGTTCGGTCTGCTATTGTTGAGTGCGGGAGATACACTGCCTTGCCAGGTGCAATGATTGGTGTCCATGACCGGATACTGCGACGTGGCCGACGATTGACGAGGTGCCCAATAGGCGTGATTCAAGGCCACTCCACCTCCGATTCGGCGGTATCGCAACAAGAATTGCTGTAGAACATCCAAATTGGAAATTGGCCCGAGTTTGTTCTCAATGCTCTTTTGGTTGTCCGCCTCAAATTCCTGATGCCGCACCGGGCAGTAGTACATGGGCACCGTGATGCCATAAGGCATCATCGCAGGGATGAAGTTGGTGCTTACATCCCAAGGATTGCCATCGGAGCCAATCGCACCAAAGGCAGGCAACCGACCCTTGGGATCATCCGAGGCATACACATTCGCCATGGCGACCCATTGTTTAAAATTGGAGACGCAAAATATAACCGTGGATCGGTGATCCCGGTTCACTAAAGCTGGCAGAAGCATTGCCGCCACAATCGCGAGTATAGTGATGACAACGAGTAATTCGATCAAGGTGAATGCTCGGCACGCACTCAGCCGCCGGGCACTGTGCAACTCAGATCCATCAAAGTGGGTTCTCATAGATCCTGATACGACTGTTTTTTCACACATTAGAATGCCAGTCAAGGACGAGTTCCAAACAACGAAGTCGAATTTCAGACTGACCCGTTGCCAACTGCTCGACGGTGTCCTGATTTGGCCGGAGCGCGGATTGTCCTCAATCCGCAGCGTTTGGACCAGTTAGATGCGCTGCGAGTTGGGACAACTCGCGCTCCCATCCCAAGATTGAAATATAAATTAAGGCACTACCAACCGTTCGCCTGAATTGACTTGGCTTGCTCCGGCGGTTAGTCTCCGGCCTACAATGCTGGAGACGCTTGAGAAGCTGTTGGTGCTGCAGGACCGTGACCAAAAAATTCGTCGCGTGCAGGGTGAACTCGCCCATCTCGGCCCCGAACGCGACGGTCTGCGTGCCAAAGCCGCCGCCACCCAAGCCCAGCTCGAAACCCTCAAGACGCGCGGCAAGCAAATTGAGTCCGACCGCAAACGGCTCGAACTCGACGTCGAGTCGAAGAAGCAGCAGATCGAACGATACGCCAACCAGCAGTTGCAGACGCGCAAGAACGAGGAATACCGCGCGTTGGCCCACGAGATTGATGCGTGCAAGGCCGACATCACAAAAATTGAGGACCAGGAAATCGAGTTGATGGAGCAGGCGGAACAGGTGCAGCAGGAGACCAGCCACATTTCCCGCGAGGCCGGGGAAACGAAAACGCTGGTTGAGAGCCAGGTCGCGCAATTGAACGAGCGCGAGGAGAATTTGAAGAAGGAGCTGGCTGAGCAGCAGCAAGGCCGGGCGGAACTGGCGGCGGGGGTGGAGGAATCCGCGCGCGTGCGCTACGACCGGCTGGTCCGAAGCAAGGGCGAGCACGTCGTCGTGGGCGTGCATCACGGCGTGTGCGGCGGCTGCCACACGAAATTGCCGCCGCAAATCCTGGTTTTTTGCATGGCCGACCAGGAAATTATCACCTGCACGAATTGCGGGCGGATTCTTTACTACACGCGCGACATGGCGCTGGTGGGAACTGAGGAGTAGGAGACGGCGTAAGGAGTCTCTGACTCGACTTTCAAAATTCGGGAAATTTGAGACTCGTCACCTCGTCTCCTACGACGCAATGAGTTTTTAACGGGCTGCTAGGCTCCGTTGTCGCCGATGGCTTCCACCGGGCAGCCTTCCTTGGCCTCTTTGCAACGCGCCTCCTCTTCGGGCGAGGCCGGTTGTTTATAGACGAATGAATAGCCGCCGTCGTCGTTGCGTTTGAAATTGTCCGGCGCCGTCTCGCGGCACAGGTCGCAGTCAATGCACTGGTTGTCCACGTAATATTTTCCGGGGACGTTTTCGGGATATTTATTTGCAACGTCAGCCATAAATTGTGCCCGCAATATGGACGCCACGCCCGGCAATGGCAAGCGCGATTTGCGTCTCTGAATTTGGTGGGGCGAGGCTACCGACGAGCCGGCTCGCGAGGACGCTCGCCCCACCGAAAGCCAAACTGTACCACTCCGCGATTTGTCGTTTTCGGCTCATGCTTGCCATTTAAAAGCTTTTAATTGACGCCAGTAGGATTATTTTCCGCCCATGCAACCGGGGACTGTCCGGAAAACCAAAATCATCGCCACGCTGGGACCCGCCACTGACTCGGCGGAGATGATTGCGCGGCTCATGGACGCGGGCGTCAACCTGTTTCGCCTCAACATGTCGCACGCGCCGCACGATTGGGTGCGCCGCGTTTACCAGGACATCCGCGCCGCCGCCGCCGCGCGCCGGCAATTCGCCGGCATCATGCTGGACACGCAAGGCCCGGCCATCCGCACCGGCGACATCAGATCGCCGCTCGATTTGCAGCCCGGCCAGAAATTCACCCTCACCGTCCGCGGTGAACGCGACCTGGAGGAACATTCCGTGGACGTGAATTACGCGAATTTCGTCAACGACATCAGCCTCGGCGACGTGGTGCTCATTGACAACGGCGCGATCCAGATGAAGGTGCTCGCCAAGGACGGCAACCGGGTCGAGTGCGAAGTCCTCACCGAAGGCACGCTCGGCAGCCGCCGCCACATCAACCTGCCCGGCGTCAGGGTCAGCCTGCCCGCGCTCACGGCCAAGGACATCCAGGACGTGAAACTCGGCCTCGAACTCGGCGTGGATTTCATCGCGCTGTCGTTCGTCCGTGAAGCCCGCGACCTGCTGCAATTGAGGGAGCTTTTTGAAAAAGACAAACCGGCGCCGTTCGTCATCGCCAAGATCGAAGACCGGCAGGCGGTCCAAAATCTGGAATCCATCGTCCGCGAAACCGACGGCATCATGGTCGCGCGCGGCGATTTGGGAATTGAAATTCCTTATGAGGAACTGCCCATCGTCCAGCGCCGCATCGTCAAATCGTGTTTGCGGCGGGGCAAACCCGTCATCGTCGCCACGCACATGCTCGAAAGCATGATTGAATCGCCCATGCCCACCCGCGCCGAGGTCACCGACGTGGCCAACGCCGTTTATGAAGAGGCCGACGCCATCATGCTCAGCGGCGAGACGACTGTCGGCAAATATCCGCTCAAGTGCATCGAGGTGTTTGACCGTATCGCCACGCGCATCGAGCGCAGCGGCAGCGCGCAATTCTCCGACACGGCGGAATTGAGCAGCCCGCGACAGAAACTCGTCAAAAGCGCCGTGGTCATGGCCAACGAATTGAAGGCCGCGGCGATTCTGGTGATTACGCGCAGCGGCAACATGGTGCGTTACGCCGCCTGGATGCGCCCGCATTATTCGCCCATTTACGCGCTTTGTCCCGGCGACAACGTGGCGGGCGGCCTGACCCTGAGCTGGGGCGTCACGCCGTTCGTCGTGCCGTTTGACCTCATCAATCCGGAAAACACCATCGAAACCTCGCTGAAAAGCCTGGTCGCACAAGGCCGGCTGCGCAAAGGCACCACCGTCGTCATCATTGGCTCCATCCTCGTTGGCGAACAAATCGTGGACGCGGTGCAGATGCGCGTCGTTTGAGCACGCGCCCGGAGCGGCGATGCTATTTCAACACCTGTGCCGCCTCCGTGGCGAGGTTCAGCACCACACTCGGAAACAGGCCAATCCAAAACATGCCCGCAATGCAGATCCAGATGGAAACTTTGGCCGGGGCCGAAAGCTCAATCGGCGACAAATCCGGCGCGTCCTTGCTCCAGTAAATCGCGCGGATGACACCGAAATAGTAGTAAAGTGAAATAACCACGCCCGCCAGCGCCGTAAACGCGAGGCAATAATAACCCGGGTTCGTCGCGCCCTGTTCAATCACGGCCTTTAGCAGCAAAAACTTCCCGAAAAATCCGGCCAGCGGCGGGATGCCGGCGAGTGATACCATCGCCAGAGACAGCGTCGCGGCCAGCAAAGGCGAACGCCGGTTCAAACCCGCCAGTGCGGAAATGTCTTCGGCGTCCGCCTGCCGCATCACGAGGCAAATCACCGTGAACGCCCCCAGCACCGTGAACAGATAACCGGCCAGGTAATACAGAAGCGCCGAGCCGCCGGCAGTAGAATCGTGGACGTTCCCCGCCAACGCCGCCACACCCAGCAACAGGTACCCCGCGTGTGCGATGCTCGAATAACCGAGCAATCGCTTCAGGTTCCGCTGTGGAATCGCGCATAGGTTGCCGTAAAGAATCGTGATGCCGGAAATGACGATGAGCAAATTCGCCCAATGCGCCGTGATGCTGGGAACGGCGGTGAACAAAACACGCAGGAGCAGAACGAATCCGGCGGCCTTGGATCCAACGGCGAGAAAGGCGGTCGTCGGCGTCGGCGCGCCTTGATAAACGTCCGGCGCCCAGATTTGAAACGGAAATGCGGCGATTTTGAATCCGAGACCGACGAGCACCAGCAACACGCCCAGTAGAAAAATTTTATTGCCGGCAAATTGGGACGCGACGGAAGCGAGTTCGTTGAAATTCAATTTGCCCGTTGTGCCCCAAACCAGCGCGATGCCAAAAACCAGGAACGCCGACGACAATGCGCCGAGAATAAGATATTTCACGCCCGCTTCGAGCGACACCAGCCGTCCGCGCTGAAAACTTGTGAGCACATAAAACGTGATGGTGATCAGTTCGATGGAGACGAACAACATCGCGAAGTCGTTCGCTGACGCCGCAAACAGCATTCCCGACAACGCGAAGATAATGAGCGAATAGTATTCCGAGATGCCGGTTGCGATACGGTCGGAAAATTCCACCGACATGAACAGCACGAGAATGGCGGCGATGATGAAAAAACGTTTGAAAAACACCGCCAACCCGTCTTCAACGAACGCCCCGTTGAACGCCGTGCCCGTCAGACTGCAACTGCCGTAGCCGCTCAGGCTGGTCAGGAGCAGCAGTCCCAGCGCCGCGATGGCCGCGTAGCCGAGAAAGCGCCGACGTTCGGGAGGCATGAACAAATCCGCCAGCAGCAGCACCACGCCGAGGGCGATCACCGAGACTTCCAAACTTATCAAGGCCGAGTTCATCAATTTCGGAGTTCGGAGTTCGGAGTTCGGAGTTGGGAGAAGTCCACCTGGACAATCGATTTGTCAGTCGCCTTGTTGGAGGCGGCGAGGTTGACAATTATTTGCGCGTCCGGCGTGATTTTGTCGGTGAGCAGACGCGGGAAACAGCCGAACACGAACAGGCTCGCGAGCAGCAGCGCGTAGGGCAGTTTGCGCCAGACATGCGAGGCGTCGGGGAGGCCCGCCCATTTTTCCGGCAACGGGCCGTGCAAAACATCCCGCATCGCACGCAGCATGTAGAGCGCGCCTATCAGCAGCGCACCCCAAACCGCCAGCGCAGTCACGAGCGGGAATACCGTCCACGCGCCGAAGAACACCGTGACTTCGCCGACGAAATTCGCAAAGCCCGGCAGTCCGCAGCCCGCCAGCGCCGCCATCAACAGTGCCGTGCCGATGAATGGCATTTGGCGGCAAAGCCCGCCCAGCTTGCTCATTTCAAGCGTGCCGGTCTTTTGATAAATGTAGCCGCTCAACGCGAACGTCAGCGCCACGAGAAAACCATGCGCGATCATGATGACCACCGCGCCGGTCACGCCGATGAGGTTCAAGCTCGCGATGCCAAGGAAAATGAAGCCCATGTGCGCCACGCTGGAATTGCCGATGAGCAGGTTGAGGTCCTTCTGCCGCATCGCCACCCAGCCGACGTAAAGAATGTTGCCCAGACACAGCCACGCGAGAAAGTTCATCCAGTCATGGGCGGCCTGCGGCAGCAACGGCAACGCAATGCGAATCAAACCGTAGAGACCGAACTTTTTCAGCACACCAGCGTGCAGCATGGCGGTCGGCGACGGCGCGGAACTGTAACCGAGCGGCGCCCACGAATGGAACGGCCAGAGTGAAACCAGAATCCCGAAGCCGAACAACAACAGCGGGAAAATGAAGTTCTGCGAGTGCGCAGCTAGCGGATGCGCCTGGACGTATTCGGTAAGTTTCGGAATGTCGAAGGTATTCGCACCGGATTGCAGGTAGAGCGCGATGAGGCCGATGAGCGCGATGAGCGCGCCAATGCTCAAGTAAAGCGTGATCTGGAACGTCGCGTAATTCTTCCGTTCGCCGCGCCCCCAGACACCGATCATGATGAACGTCGGCACCAGCGCCAGTTCATGCAGGAAATAAAAGAAGAACAGGTCGAGCGACGCAAAGGCGCCGAGGATGCCACCGCTCATCACCAGCAGCAGGATGTAAAATTCCTTTTCGCGTTCCTTGATTTCCCACGAGCAGCACGCCGCCGCGAACGCCACAATCGCGCCCATCAAAATCAAACCGACGTTCAGGCCGTCCACGCCGACGTGATAACTGATGCCGAGCGAATCGACCCACGGGATTTGCTGTTCAAACTGATAGCCGATCGTGTTGGGCACAAACTGGCAGAACATTTTTATCGCCAGCACCATCGGGATGAACGTGGCGAGGAGGGCGACGGCGCGGATGATGACGCGGTAATTGCGCGGCACGAGCACCAGCGCCAGCGCCGCCAGCAGCGGCCAACCCAAAATGTAAGTCAGAATGGACATTTTATTTCACCAAGACCAGATACAGCACCACCGCCACGCCGAGCACGAACAGGAGGGCGTAGGTCTGGAGATTGCCGGTTTGCATGAGCCGCAACGCGCGGCCGGTGAAATCCGTGCCGCCGCGAACCAGCCCGATGCAAAAGCCTTCGACCAGCCAGCGATCAATCCAATCAGCGACCGCCGCGATGAAATCATGCGCGCGGATGAACGTGGCCTCATAAATTTCGTCGAAGTAAAACCGGTTCTTCATGGCGGTCGCCAAGCCACCGAGTTTCGCGGGCAGGGGATCGGTTTCAACATTGAGATAGAATGCGCGCGCGGCGAACCAGCCGACGGCGACTACAATCAGACCGGAAAACATCGCCACCGGCGAATGTAGGGGTTCAAAAATTCTCTGGATGAGCGAAGCACTCGAAGCCTCGCCGGAAAACTGCGCGTCGAAAATTCCGCTGGCCCCGATGACGCCGCCAATAACGCTGAACAAGGCCAGCACCAGCAAAGGCCAGGTCATAACCGCAGGTGATTCGTGCGCGTGCCCGGCGGTTTCCGTCCGCGGCGTGCCGACGAAGGCGACGTAGAAAAGCCGGAACATGTAAAACGTCGTCAAACCCGCAACCCCGACACCGACCGCAAAGAGTAGATAATTTTTCTGATCCAGTGCCTGGCCGAGGATGCTGTCCTTGGAATAGAAACCGCTGAAGGGCGGTACACCGCTCAACGCCAATGTGCCGATCAAAAACGTCCAGAAGGTGATGCCCATCTTGTCGCGCAGGCCACCCATCTTCCAGATGTCCTGCTCCTCGTGCAACGCATGGATGACCGAGCCAGCGGCGAGGAACAGCAGCGCCTTGAAAAACGCGTGCGTGGTCAGGTGGAACATCGCCGGCGTCGGACCCGCCAAGCCGACGGCCATGACCATGTAGCCGAGTTGCGACAGCGTCGAGTAAGCGAGGATGCGTTTGATGTCGTTTTGCTGGACGGCAATCAACGCCGCGAGCAACGCGGTGAATCCGCCGATGTAGGCGATGACCTGCAACGCGGTGGCATCGAGCAGGAAAATAATCCGGCAAAGCATGTAAACCCCGGCGGCCACCATCGTCGCCGCGTGGATCAACGCGCTGACCGGCGTCGGGCCTTCCATCGCGTCCGGCAGCCAGACATACAACGGAAGCTGCGCCGACTTCCCTGTCGCGCCCACAAACAGCAGCAGCGCAATCGCCGTCAGCGTGGCGTCGCCCATTACAAAGTGTCCCGCGGCAATCGCCGGGCCGATCTCCGTGAACTGAATCGTCCCCAGCGTGCCCAGCATCAGGAACAGTCCGAGCAGGAAGCCCGCGTCACCGATGCGATTGACGATGAACGCTTTCTTCCCCGCATCCGAGGCCGATTTCCGAAGGAAGTAAAAACCGATCAGAAGATAGCTGCACAGCCCGACGCCTTCCCACCCGACGAAAAGCAGCAGCAAATTGTTCGCCGTGATAAGCGTCAGCATCGAGAACATGAACAAATTGAGGTAGCCGAAGAAGCGGTAGTAACCGCCTTCGTGCGCCATATAACCCGTCGAGTAAACGTGAATTAGGAATCCGACGCCGGTGACGACGAACAGCATCACGCACGTGAGGGGGTCGATCATCACTCCCCAGGGCACGTTGAAGCGCATCAGGTTGCCGGCATTCGTGTGCATCGCGCCGGCAGGCACCCAGTCAAACAGGTTATAACTGACGAGCCGTTCCGTGACGGGCCGGGAAATGAGTTGCCAGATCGCTCCGAAAGCAAAGCACATCGCG
>JBEKJN010000010.1:0-23732 GCA_050011235.1 Verrucomicrobiota bacterium
CGGCGGTCGTGCATTCTGTTGGTTGAGCCGTTTAACTGACAAGCGCAAAGACGAAGGCAACTCACAACCGGGCCACACTGCCGCCGAGCGCACTTGTTGGGAGGCTCGGAAACGACTCTTTGTAATCCAGCCTCGGCGTGCCTTCTGTTCCTGATATGCCGGAGGAAGGTGGAGTTTTTCGTTGGCTCTGAAGCCGGCAACGAGCCGTTTAACCCGCCGGAATGATTCGTCGAAGGCCGTTGGCATCGGTGCAGAATGTAGCAGGCAAATAAACTTGCGGCAGGGCAAGACGCACTTTTCAAGCAAGCATAGCTTACCTTTTCACATACCCATTCGCGCGGAACCACGCGACGGCCTCGGCCATCGCCTGTTTCACCGGCGTTTGGGGCAGGCCGAGTTCGCGAATGGCCTTCGCTGGATTGAACCACATTTTGTATCTGGCCATGCGCACGCCGGCCAGCGGCACGCGCGGCGGCTTGCCGGTGACGCACGCAATGCCCTCGCTCACGTGTCCGGCGGCCAGGGCCACCCAATGCGGCATCTTGATTTTCGGCGCGGGCACGCCGCTGATTTCCGCGAGCGCATCGAACGTTTTCTCGAGGGTCCAGTTGCCGCCCGCGTTACCGAGAATGTAGCGCCCGCCAAACCTTCCTTTTTCCGCGGCGAGAATGTGCCCCGCCGCCACGTCGCGCACGTGAACCCAGTTCAGGCCCGAATCAATGTACGCCGGCATTTTGCGGTTGAGAAAATCCACCATCATCTGGCCGGTCGGCGTGGGTTTCACGTCGCGCGGCCCGACGGGCGCACTCGGATTCACGATGATGACGGGCAGCCCCTTTTTCGCCAGAGCCACCGCCACGCATTCCGCCTGCCATTTCGAGCGTTTGTAATGGTTTCCCATCTGCGCTTCGGAAACCGGCTCCATTTCATCCGCCGGAACAATTTTCCCGTTCACGGTTTTTGGCAGCGCGATACAGCCGGTGGTGCTGGTATAAACAATGCGCGCACAACCTGCGGCGGCGGCGGTTTCGATGACGTTGCGCGTGCCTTCGACATTGGTCGCATACATCGGCGCGTAATCGCGCAACCACAGTTGATAACTCGCCGCGACGTGAAAACACCATTCACAGCCCTCCATTTCGCGTTTGAGCAACTCGCGATTGGCCACGTCACCGATCGCGCGCTTGAATTCAACTCCCGCCAGTCCGCGCAAATCGGCGTTTGGACGCAGCAACGCCTTCACCCGATGGCCGCGCGCGACCAGCTCCTGAACAAGGTTTGAGCCGACGAAACCGGAGGCGCCAGTGACGAAACAATTCATAAGCCGAAAGCGGTCAGCGGTAATTCTGACGCAACGCGCCGCCGGATTCCACAAAAAGTTATCCGCATTCCGCGGGGTCCTGATTTGCTGTAGCGTCGAGCCTGTGGCTCGAAATCGGCGCACAGCGCCGACCCTACAACAATCAAAAAGAGGACAATGCCCCATCCCGCGCGCGCTTGACTTGGCCAGCCGGCTGCGAAACACTCGCCGCGTCGTATGCCGGTCAAAAGCAGTGCCAGAAAAAAGATGACGCGCTCCGAGCAGCGCGAGTTGGACGTCAAAATCGAATTCATCGAGGGGCTCGTCCGCCGCGAGCCCGGTTACGTGGACGCGCTCCAATTGCTGGGCGATCACTACACGCAACGCGGTCGTTACGCCGAGGGCCTCAAGGTGGATGAACGCCTCGCGCGCCTGCAGCCGGGCGACGCGCTTGTTTTTTACAATCTCGCGTGCAGCTATTCGCTCACCGAACAATTTGACCGCGCCACACTCGCGCTGGAAAAGGCGTTGGGTCTTGGCTATCGCGACTTCAACTGGCTCGCCATGGACCCCGACCTTCATAAACTCCGCCAGCAACCCAATTACCGCAACATCGAGGACAAAATCCGCCGGATGAAAGTCGAGGTTGGCTGAGACACGAATTTCACGAATAAAATTCAAAGACAAATCTGTGGGAATCCGTGCAATCCGTGTCTAAAACAATCTGTGTTCCATGAACGTCACCGTTCACGGCCGCACCCGGCATTACCGCACCGTCACCTTTGACCGTGTGCGTAACGCCGTCCGGCTGGTCGAACAACGGTTGTTGCCGCACGAATTCAAAATCGTCGCCACGCGCAATTTCCGCGAAACCGCCGCGGCCATCCGCGATATGGTCGTGCGCGGCGCCGGCGCCATCGGCGCGTCGGCGGCTTACGGTTTGGCGCAGGGCGCGCTCGCCTTTAACGGACGGGATTTGGCGAAATTTTCCCGGCATATCGAAACGGTTTATCAAACGTTCAAAGCCGCACGGCCAACGGCAGTTGATCCGGTCAATGCCATGAACAGCGTGCGCGCCGCGATGCGCCCCGGGAAAACCGTTGGGGAACGACAAGCACTTGCGCTGGCCGCCGCAGAGGAATTTGCCGACGAAGACGTGGCACATTGTGAAGCCATCGGACGCCACGGCGTGAAGCTCATTCGCAACGGCATGAGGATTTTGACCCACTGCAACGCCGGCTGGCTCGCCTTCGTGGACATCGGCTCCGCCACCGCGCCGATGTATGCCGCCCAGGCGCAGGGCAAAAAATTTCATGTCTTCTGCGACGAAACCCGGCCGCGTTCGCAAGGCGCAACGCTTACCGCCTGGGAACTGGCGCAGCAGAAAATTTCGCACCAAGTTATCGCCGACAACGCCGCCGGCCATTTGATGCAGCGCGGCGAAATTGATCTGGTCATCGTCGGCAGCGACCGCACGTTGGGCTGCACCGGCGAGGTCACGAACAAGATCGGCACCTACACCAAGGCGGTGCTCGCCAAACGGCATGGCATTCCGTTTTATGTGGCCATTCCGCTCTCGACGTTTGACTGGCATTTGAAATCCGGCTTCGACATCCCGATTGAAGAGCGCCACGAAAGCGAAGTCCTCGGCGCGTGGGGAGCATTAACCAGTCCAAAGTCCGAAGTCCAAAGTCCAAAGTCGGTGAAGCAAGCCTATATCCGCGTGGCGAATCCGACCAGCGGTGCGCGGAACCCGGGTTTTGACGTGACCCCGCCAGATTTGATCACGGGCATCATCACGCCAACCGGCATTTTCAAGCCGCAGGACCTTTGGAAGCACCGGTGCCGGTTGGGTTTTGCCGATTGAACTTGCCCCGGGTGGAAATCGAATTTAGTGTTGAAGACTTGGATGGCGGGGTAGCCAAGTGGTAAGGCAGGGCTCTGCAAAAGCCTCATCCGTCGGTTCGATTCCGACCCTCGCCTCCAATGTTGATTCTAACCAATAGAATCAATACTTTTGTGAGTTTTTGACGATTCATAAACGCCTTACTGCTAACGCACACTGCTAACAAATTCAAATTTGTTCAAAGCTGCCATTGCCGTCCAACTATGGTAAGGGCATCCTAAGATAAACCAACCCCTGCCGGGGGGAAGGTATCCCTTTTCCGAAAGCCGCCCGGCTTGGCAACCGGCTCTCTCGCCCCGGTCTGCTCCCCCGCCCGCGCTCTACCCTAATGGCAATGACGACCAGCAGTTCGATCAAGGTGAAGGCGACGCCTTTGCGCCCGATGTTTTGTTTCAGGCTGGCCAATTGCCTTTGGGCCGCTATTTTCATAACTGTTCATTCAATTCATGCGGTGAATTGAATGTGAGAATGCGAGCAGGGTCTATCGTAGGCGTTTTATGCCAAAAAAGCAATGGATTCTTCTGGCCGTCGCGCTGGTGTTGGCGGCGGTCTATGTATGTTTTTTCACCGGCTGGTTCCAGCACCGGGAGATTCACATTTCCTCCACCAGCCGCGCTTCCCTCGCGCGTTCCCGGATGGCCGGAAATTCCGCCGCCGTCGCCTTTGGACTGGATCAGGAATACCAGCTAACGGAGATAAAGGTCGTGCCGCTCGCGGCCTGGCAGACCAACCCGGCCATCGTTCCCGTCTGGCATCTGGTGGGCAATCGTAAATCCACACCGATAAAATTTTTTCTTTACGGCGAAAATATTGGCGGCATGCAACCGGTCATGTCGGGCGCGGAACCGGGGCCGTTGGAAGACAGTGTCACCTATCGTCTGTTTGTTTCCGCCGGCTCGGTCAGGGGACAACACGATTTCTGGATCGGTGGCAAAACTCCCGAAGGAACGAATTCTGCTGGGCGCTGAAATTGGCGGCGGGGCAGGCAACCCGTCCATGTTGGAGTCCAAGCTTCAGCTTGTCGCTGGATGCAAACTGAATTTTGAACTCCAACCAGTCACAACTTCACGTCAATCTTCTTTCCCGCCAGATGGCACGCAGCCCGGTGATTTTTTGCGACTTCCCGGAATGCCGGAACTTCTGTTTTGCATCGCTCCTCGGCAATCGGACAGCGCGGATGGAACGGGCATCCGGGCGGTGGATGAATCGGTGACGGCACGTCGCCCGGCAGGACAATCCGCCGCCGCTTCGATTCCGGGTCCACTTCCGGCACGGCGGAAATCAGCGCCTGCGTGTAAGGATGCTGCGGTTCGCGGATCAAGGTTTTTGCGTCCGCCGTCTCCACAATTTTGCCGAGATACATCACCATCACGCGGTGGCTGATGTGTTCCACGACCGCCAGGTCGTGTGCGATGAAGAGATAGGCGATGCCATGCTGCTGCTGCAAATCGCGGAGCAGATTGATGATTTGCGCCTGCACCGAAACGTCCAGCGCGCTCACCGGTTCGTCGCAAATGATCAGTTCCGGCTCGACCGCCAGCGCGCGCGCGATGCCGATGCGCTGGCGTTGCCCGCCGCTGAATTCATGCGGATACCGCTGCGCATGCACCGGATCAAGGCCGACTGCGGCCAGCAATTCAGCGATGCGTTTGTGCCGCGCCGGTTTGCTGCCGGTCAGTTTGTGAATGTCGAGCGCCTCGCCGACAATTTGCTCGACCGTCATGCGCGGATTGAGCGAGCCGTAGGGGTCCTGGAAAATCATCTGGAATTTCCGCCGCCGCGCGCGCAACACCGAACCGCTCATCCGGGTGACGTCCTCGCCGTTGAGCAAAACGCTGCCCGCGGTCGGCTCGACCAGCCGCACGATGGCGCGGCCGAGCGTCGTCTTGCCGCAACCGCTCTCGCCGACCAGTCCCAGCGTTTCCCCCGGCTCGAGGCTGAGGCTCACGTCGTCCACCGCCTTCACAAATTCGCGGACACCGCTGAACAGCCCGTGCTTCACCGGGAAATGCACCTTCACATTTTTGACTTCGAGCAAGGGCATAAAACGCGTCCATCAAGATTTGCCGTATTCTTCGCGCGTGCCAATCCAAATCCGGACAAAAGTGTCCCATTGTAGCGGCGGTCTGTGACCGACGCATATTTCCTGAGAAATTATAATAATGTGCGGCGCTCGCAGAACGCCGCTACATCATTTACAGAGGTCTCAATCCTTGCGCCACACGCATTTCGCTTTGCTCTCCAAAAAATTCCATTAATCTGCCGCCATGTTCAAACCAGCCGACTTGTTTGACCTCAACCAGACCGAACACGCCGCCATCTTCGACGGCTGCAAATTCGCCTGGGACGCCCTCAAGAAAATCGAAGGCTACCTCGCCGCGAATCTGAAACCGGAATTGCGCAATCGCTGCGACGGGCGCGCTTACATCGGCGAACAGGTTTTCATCGGCGAAGGCACGGTGGTCGAGGACGGTGTGATGATCAAAGGCCCGGCCATCATCGGCAGGAACTGCCAGATTCGCCACAACGCCTATATCCGCGAGAACGTCATCATTGGCGACAATTGCGTCGTGGGCAACTCGACCGAAATCAAAAATTCGCTGTTGTTCAATCATGCCGTTGCGCCGCACTACAATTACGTCGGCGACTCGATTCTTGGTTACAGGGCGCATCTGGGCGCGGGCGTGAAAATTTCCAACTTCAAGATGTTCCCCGGCAACATCGAGGTGGAGATGGACGGCCAGCCGTTCGACACCGGCCTGCGGAAGTTCGGCGCGCTGCTCGGTGACGGCGTGGAAATCGGCTGCAACGCCGTGTTGAACCCCGGCAGCATCGTCGGGCGCGGCGCGGTCATTTACCCGAACGTTTTCTGGCGCGGCATCCTGCCCGCGAACATGATCGCCAAGAACAAAGCGGGAATTGATGTCGTGGTTAAACGACCGAGGGAAAGTTAATCGCAGTTTTCGGCGGCAAAAAATTCTGCGGTCTTCAAAAGAAAGTCCTCCTTCAACGAGGAAGCTAAACCAAGCTTGCGGATTCCATCTAATTTTTCGGTCAGCTTCCCAAAACCGATGAAGCCACAAACTTCTGCCAATGGTTTTTCTCTCAACGAAAATGTCGGCCGCAAGATTTCTTGTTTCACTTTTTCACGGCGCTCGTCGGGAGCGACGAGGAAAAGTTTGATGTCAATGTTTGGCTGCAACGCCAGCAAATCGCTCATACGAAGTAAGCCGGAATAGACGCTTGTGGTACATTCAACCTCGAAAGCGGAGGCAATCGAATTTCCTTTGAGCCAAAGAACGTCAATCAATTCAATCGTGCGATTTGTCGCTTCATTAAATTGAGTCGGCAGTTCGTCAATTACTTGCGGAAGTTCTTCCCAGTGTCGTCTTGCTTGGCATCGCTGGATGGATTGCCAAACAGCTTCGCGCAAAGGTAAAACGCCGAAAGAATAAAAAGTCCCGAATCAACGGCAATATCATCCCACTTGATAAACGAAACATATTGCTTGTCATCAAAAAGGACATTTCCGCACAAATTGAGCGCAATGCTCAAAGGCGCGAGGATGACACCAATCAGAAACGCAATCGTGATGAATCGGTCTAGTTTTGAATTCATGGATGCACGCAATAAACCCGGTCGTGATAATGCTCAAGTGCAATCTTGCGGTAGGCAACTCGCTTGGAATCTGTTTTTTGGTTTTTCACGGTTGCATAATCAGGCGTTTGCCCATTGCGCCTTGAATCGCCAACGTTGTTCGGTCGCCGTCGTTCATTTTGCGCGTGTTCCATCGGAAGTCAAACTCGCCGAGATAACGGGGCAAGTGTTTCTTGCTCACCGCATGATAGACGCCCATCAAACCGCGTTTGATTAGTGCGAATGAACTTTCGGCGGTGTTGGTAAAAAGCGAAGAATCAAATCACCATCTTGCTTTGCCCTAAAAACCGCTGGACTCCCGCGAACGAAGCCTTTGAATTTTCCGCTATCGGCTTTTGTTTGATAGAATTGAACCTTTCCTTCAAGCTCGCTCATCGGTATGCCGTTGGTTGGCAGGAGCATCAACAGCGGTTTCACTTTTAGGCGAGATGGAAATTCAGCATCCTTCCAAATCGGCGTTTTATCATCGGTCTGGCCAACTACTTCAAGTGCGCCAACCCAACGCATGACGCCAGTTAAATAACAGAGAAGGATATCTCCCGGTTGAATTTTCTGAACTGTCTTCCGCATTCGGTGACTGAAGCCAGAAATGGATGCTCCAGATTTCTGGAACTCATCCCAAGTCGTTCCAGTGAACAGGTCGAGCCAGTAGTTCATGCGGAATAGTTATCAAATCGAAATATGTCCGCCAAGCTAATCTCTGCGTCTCAGCGCCTTTGCGTTAAATCGTTTCACAAATTTTCCCCGCGCATTTTTCCAATGATTCATCCGGCTTCAATTCAATCCATTCCAGATTTTTCTGGGCGCGGAACCAGGTCAGTTGCCGCTTGGCGAATTGCCGCGTGCGAACTTTCACCAGCTCGATGGTTTCCTTCAATGACCGCGTTCCGCGCAGATGTTCCACCACCTGCCGGTAACCGATGGCCTGCATGGCTGTTTTGTTTTGCGCGAGGCCGCGCTTGAGCAATTCGCGCGTCTCATCCACCAAACCGTGCGCGAACATCGCATCCACCCGTGCATCAATCCGCTTGCGCAAATCATCGGATGAACGCGTAACACAGAAAAACTCCGGCTTCTGACCTTGGACTTTGGACTTTGGACTTTGGACTGTAGAGAACGCTTTCCCAGTCAGTCGGATCACTTCCACGGCGCGGATGACGCGGCGCGGGTTTTTTTTATCAATTTTTTCGTAGGCCGCCGGGTCGCGTTCGCGTAGTTCAGCCAGCAGATTTTCCAACGGCGTGGCTTCGAGTTCAGCGCGGAGTTTTGAATCAGCGGACGGCGCTTCACCCAATCCTTCGAGAAACGCTTTGAAGTAAAGCCCCGTGCCGCCGCAGAGAATCGGTACACGCCCGCGTGACTGGATTTCTGCGACGGCGCGATGCGCGAGCCGGGCGAATTGCGCGGCGTCGAACGATTCGGTCAGATCGCAGAGGTCAATGAGGTGATGCGGCACGCGGGCGCGTTCGGCGGGCGACGGTTTGGCCGTGCCGATGTCGAGTCCGCGATACACCTGCATGGAATCGGCGGAAATAATTTCGCCGCCAAGCCGTCCGGCGAGTTGCAATGCGATTTGGGATTTACCAACGGCGGTTGGGCCGGCAATGAGGATTGGGAGACAGGGTTTTGCCATCTTCAATCCTTCATCCGCTATCCTCGTTTCGGTTCCCGGCGCGAGAGCACCGCGGCGAGGGCGAGACCGGCGATGAAAATGGGGAGGCTGACGAGTTCGCCCGGGGTGAGGCCGTAGTGAATGTGGTCGGGCGGATAATCGCCGCGGAAACATTCCATGATGGTACGAGTCACGGCGTAGCCGATGAGATAAGTGGCGAACACCTGGCCGTCGAATTTTTTGCGGCGAAACAGCCAGGCCAGGAAAAGGTAAAGGATGAAATTGTCCAGTGCGTCATAAATTTCCGTCGGATGCACCGGCACGCCATGAGTGACATGGTCGGCGGGAAACCGGATGGCCCACGGCAGATTGCACGCGCGGCCATAGCAGCAGCCGTTGAGCAGGCAGCCGATGCGGCCAAAGGCGTTTCCCAGCGCGATGCTCGGCGCAACGATGTCGGCGATTTTCCACAGCGGCAGTTTCTTCCAACGGATGTAAATGATTCCGGCAATCGCCGCGCCGACGAGCCCGCCGTAATAGACGAGGCCGCCGTGTTGAATCATGAAAATTTCCGAGAGCGGCTGGCCGGCAAATTCATCCTTCCAATACGTCGTCACATAAACAACCCGCGCGCCGATGATTGAGCCGGCCATCAGCCACAGGACGACATCGGCGATTTTTTCGCCGGGGATGTTTTCACGGCGGGCGCGGAGCGTGGCCGTCCAAAGCCCGGCGAGAAACGCCAGCGCAATCATCACGCCATACCAGTGGATCGTGAAGGAGCCGAGTTGAAACGCAATCGGATGCACGAGATTATTTATGATTTACGATCTACGATTTATGATTTGTTGCCGCGTCAATTCCTCTCAAACCGTAAATCAAAAATCAAAAATCATAAATGATTGGTGGCCACCGTGGGATGCGGATGCGCCAGCGGTGGCGGCAGCGGTGGCGGCAGCGGTGGCGGCATGGGGGGCCAATTGGGCACATTGGCGACGAGATCGCGCCAGGTCTGGCGTTCTTCCGGGGACATTTGCGACCAGCGCTCGGCGTTTTTCAAGAATTCCTGTTTTTCGGCCGTGTTCATGCTGGCAAATTTCGCAAACGCCCGGATGCACTCGGTCCTCTGGTCCGCCGACAAATTGTCAAACGCCTGCAACGTTTGTCCCATCTGCTCCCGTTCGGTGTCGGACAAGGTGTTGAGCGTTTGCTGTTTTTCCTCCGGCGTAAGCTCAAAAAAGTGGTTCACCCGCCCGGCGATGGCTTTTCGTTCGTCCTCGGAAAGCGCATTCCAGCGCGCCAAATCAGAATCCGGCGGAGTGTGTTCCCAGTCACCCGGCGTCGGCGAACCGTTGGTGGAATCCACGTGCGCGAAGTAGCGCAGGACGCGTTCATTATCGAGGAATTCCTGCTGCAACTCCGGGGGCAAAATGATCCACAGGTCGAGGCGGTTTTTAACCAGATCGCGCAAATCGTCCGGCACTTGCGCCAATAGCGCGGCGCGGTTCGTCGGCGATTCCCGCAGCAGCGGCAGCAAACACCAGCGCAATTCCGTCGTGCGCAGGCGCAACTCGCGTTCGTTCGGGCCAAGTTCCTCGTATTCCTGGATTTTGGCGAGAAGGCGTTCGTGGATTGGCGGCGGGTAGATCGCCAACTGTTGCTCGCGTTCCGCCGGCGCCATGACCAGTAATGCGCGGAAAAATTCCACCGGCGCCGTTTGGTGCGGCGGAAAGGCGTTGGTCGAAGCGGGAAATAGTTTTACCGGCGAGGGGGCATTAGTTGTCGTTCCGGCGAACAGCGGGAGGGCAGCCAGTGCCCCCGCCGCGCCCAAGATCAGCCACCCACGCACCTGCCGCAAGGCTTTCATTTGAGCAATGCCAGCAGTTCGTCGTCCGCGCGCGTCGTCGTCTGGCTCATGCGCTGGATCGCGTCAAAATTTTTCAACGCCTCGATGCTCGGCACCGGCTGTGCCTGGGCCAGGAGCGCGATGTCCTTGGCGAGTTCGGCGCGTTTGTCGAGTTCGTGACGCTGATAGGCCAGACCGGCAAATCCAACGACCGCCACCGCCACCGCGACCCGGGGCACGAAGACGCGCCAATACCAGGACCAGCTTCGTGTGCGTGCGCCGCGCACCTCTTCGCGTTCGATGGCCTGAAGCACGCGGGCGGTGAAATTCGACGGCATGGGCGCGTCCGGCACGCGGGCGAGCACTTCGCTCAGGCGCGATTCAAGTTCCAGGTCAGTTTGCGCTTCCGGTTGCGCGCGCAACCCGGTTTTTTCGGCGTCGGTCAATTTTCGGCGCCAGGCCAGCTCGCGTAATGGGTTTTGAAGCGGCTCGTTTTTCATCGTGTCCTTTGAGTTAAAAACCGCCGCCGGATCAAAGTTGCGCCGGAAAATTTCAAAACCGCGTCTGTTCAAAACCCGCGCGATATGCTAGAACCATGGGTCGAAATGCAAACGACTGCTGCTTCCGCCGAACCGCTCCGGCCCGCCGCCACCGCGCTGACCTGCCGCGGGCGTTTCCTCAACGCCTGTGCGTGCCAGCCTGTGGATCGCCCGCCCGTCTGGCTCATGCGCCAGGCCGGACGCGCCCTGCCGGAATATCGCGCGCTCCGGCAAAAACATTCCTTTCTCGAACTGGTGCAAACGCCGGAACTGGCCGCCGAGGTCACGCTCCAGCCGGTCCGCCGATTCGGTTTCGACGCGGCGATTTTGTTCAGCGACATTCTCGTCACCGCCGAAGGTTTGGGGCAGAAATATCGCTTCGACGAAAACAACGGCATTCAAATGGACTTTGCGCTGCGTTCGGCGGCGGACATCGCGCGGCTCGACGCCAGGGCGCTGCCCGAACGCCTGCAATACGTCCCGCGCGCGTTGCGGCTCGTCAAGGCCGCGCTCGGCGAACAGACCGCGCTCATCGGTTTCGCCGGGTCGCCGTGGACGCTGGCGACATTCATGGCGGAAGGCGGCGGGGCCGAACATTACACCCGCGCGCTGGCGCTGTTTCGCAAGGACCGTAAAACTTATTTTGAACTGGCCGAAAAGCTCACCGCCGCCGTCATCGCCCACCTGCAAATGCAAATTCAAGCGGGCGTGGACGCGGTCCAGATTTTCGACAGTCACGGCGGACTGCTCGCGCCGACGGAATTTCAGGAAGCTTCCGGCCGCTGGATGAAGGAGATTGTAGCGGCGCTCTGTGAGCGTCGCACTTCTTCGGCGGCGGTCACAGACCGCCGCTACAGCGCAGTCCCCGTCATCGTTTTTTCCCTCGGCACGCACGGCAACTGGGACGACCTCCTGGCCACCGGCGCGAACGTGCTGGGCATTGACTGGCGGTTTCCGCTGGCGGACGCGCGCCGGTTGCTGCCCGGCGACATCGGTCTTCAAGGCAATCTCGCCCCGGCGCTGCTCAGCGATGCCACGCCCGGGACGGTCATCGCCGAAACGTCGCGTCTGCTTGAGGTCATGCGCGGGCGCAACGGTTATATTTTCAACCTCGGTCACGGCGTGCCGCCCGAGGCCAAGCTGGAAAATATCGCTGCGCTGGTCGAAACGGTGAGAAACTTTAAATAGTGAACAGAGGCCAGATAAACGTCCGCCCTCACCCCGGCCCTCTCCCCCAGGAGAGGGAGAATTGTCGTCCGTTCTCACGCAAAACGAACATGCTCTGTTCTGCAAAGCAATTTACCACGAATGAACAAGGCGTGGCGATTGCAATCAAAACGACAAATTTTCCAGAGGCGCTGGCTTGCTCCCCATCTCCCCGGGGGAGAGGGCCGGGGTGAGGGCGAGCATTGGTTCCAACACAATTTTTACCGCATGAGTGCACTGAACGTAGATTTGAGTCTAGTTGAAAAATACAACGTGGCCGGGCCGCGTTATACCAGCTATCCGCCCGCGACGAAATTCACCGACGCGATTTCATGGGACGACCTCGCCGCGAAGATTGACGAGAACAACCGCGCTGCGCGCGACCTCTCGATTTATTTTCACATCCCGTTTTGCGAGACGCTCTGCTGGTTCTGCGGCTGCACGACCGTCATCACCCTCAATCACGACCAGGGCAGGGATTACATTGATCATCTCGGACGCGAAGTCGCGAAGCTCGCGCCGCGTTTGAACCAGCAGCGCAAGATCGTCCAACTCCATTTCGGCGGCGGCTCGCCGACGTTTCTCCGTCCGGACGAAATCCGCCGGCTCGGTGAAATCATTCACCAGCACTTCACGTTCTCGCCGGACATCGAGGCAGGCGTGGAGGTGGACCCGCGCCGGCTCACGCGCGACCACCTGGTTGCGTTGCGCGAAATCGGCTTCAACCGCGCCTCGATGGGTGTGCAGGATTTCAACCCGAAAGTGCAGGAGGCGATCCATCGCATCCAACCGCGCAAGCTGACGCAACAGGCGATGGATTGGATGCGCGAACTCGGCTTCGGCTCGATCAACCTCGACCTCATCTACGGCCTGCCGCACCAGACGCCGGAATCGTTCGATGAGACGCTCAACATCGTGCTGGAGATGAAGCCGGACCGATTGGCGGTTTTCAGTTATGCACACGTGCCGTGGATCAAGCCGTCCCAGAAGATTTTGGAGCAGAAAATCCTGCCGGCACCCGAAACGAAGCTGCGGGTGCTCAAACTCGTCATCGAAAAGCTCACGGCGAACGGCCAATACGTCTATATCGGCATGGACCATTTTGCGAAGCCGGACGACGAACTGGCCGTGGCGCAGAAAAGGAAGCAGCTTCAGCGGAATTTTCAGGGTTACAGCACGCGCGCCGGGGCGGACATCTACGCGTTCGGCATGTCGAGCATCTCGCAAATACCCGACGCCTACTGGCAGAACGAAAAGGAACTGCCGAAATGGCAGGCAGCCGTGGATGCCGGCCGCGTTCCGCTGCAACGCGCGTATTTCGTGACCGACGAAGATAAAATCCGCCGCGAAACCATCATGCGCGTGATGTGCGACCTTTCGCTCGACTACGCCGCGATGTCGCAAAAGCTTGGCATCAACTTCGCGGAACACTTCGCCAACGAACTCGCCGCGCTCGCGCCGTTTGAAGCCGATGGTTTGGTGCGCCGTTCGCCGACCGGTCTTGAAGTTACGGACATTGGCCGCCTGTTCATCCGCAACATCGCCATGTGCTTCGACAACACGCTCGCGCCGGATGGCCAGCGGAAACATTCCAAAACAGTTTAAAATTTGTGACAATCCTCAACCACATACGACGACTGCTGCGAAAACAAAAAATGTACAGAAATTATCATCGAATGATGACAGAAGCTTCTTCCTCAATTGAGGAACGCGCTCGATTTCATATTGAGCATCTTGATGAATACTGGATGAGGTGTTTGGGATTTTTGCAGGTTATGCAGAAACCTGTCATGGCTTCATTTCTGTTAAACGATTTATTTACCTGTGTCCGCATCTCAACAGAACTTGCTACCAAGGATATTGAAAGTTTTTGTTCTAAAAAATCAGCAACCAACCTGGATCTAGCTTGGAAAAGATATCTGGCAAGTTACGAAAACGCAAAAAAAGCATCCAATGAAGTTGCAGAGGTGTTGACCAGAAGTTCTCAACGTTTTGGAGAGGTTCGAGATATGTTCAAATCGTTGATTGCGGCCCAATCGCAAGCCGAGAAAAACTAGGTTCCAAAATTAAATCATGAAACCTGCCGCCATCATCGGCGCTGACATCATGGGGTCAGGTGAGCGGAAGCATTCGAGGACGATTTGAAGGGCATTCTTCGCTGGAAAATGGAATGGGATGATCTAGTCTCAGTCGCGTGGCGATTTCCATGTCCAATGATGATTTTATATTTGCGGCTGCCAACGCGGTTCTTTACGCGAAAAACATGGGATTGGTGTGGCGTTATCGGCGGAAAATTGGCCGCCTGCCCAACATTGCCAACCCGCAACGTTATTCCGAGCGGATGCTTTGGCGAAAGATCGTTGATCACAATCCGCAGTTCGTCTGCTTTTCGGACAAGCTGGCCACCAAAGATTTCTTAAAAAGCCGCTGCCCGGATCTTCCCGTCCCGCGAACCCTCTGGATTGGCCGCGACGCCGACGCCATTCCGGATGAATTGCTGGGCGGCGATGTTTTTGTAAAAGCGAATCATGGCTGCAGTTTCAACCATCGCATTCACGGGGGCCAATACGACCGGGCTGCGCTTCGGAAGAAGACCCAGCGATGGCTCAACTCTGTGTATGGGCGGAAAGGTGGAGAATGGGCCTACTCCAAGGTCGCGCCCAAGTTGTTCGTTGAGGAGTCGGTCGGCGATGCTGAAACCGATCTGATTGAATTCAACGTGCGGGCCTGCAATGGAAAGGCGATCTTGAGTTCTGTGATGGGCAAGTGCAAAACACCCAACCAGTGGGCGGTCTATCTTGATACTGAAGGAGCGCCGACCTTGGGCATGACGGCTCCGGAAGGGAGCCCGATTGTCCCGCTGCCGAAAGGCGTTGCGGTGATGGAGCCCTATCGCCGGGCCGTGCAGTTCGCCCAAAAACTTAGTGTCGGAGTGGACTATGCCCGGTTCGATTTTCTGTGGAATGGTGCGGAACTGTTCGGAGGGGAAATCACGGTATATCCAGCGACTGGAACTGTAGATCCCGCCAACTCCTCGGCCAAGGCTGCAACCATGACTGGCTGGGATTTAATGCAATCGCACTTCCTGAAATCGCAGCACACCGGATGGATGCGAATCTACGCAGATGCGCTCAGCCGCCGGTTAAAAGAGAATGTTTCCGTTCCGGTGCGACGAATTCAGAGCCAAGCCTGCCCTTCGCAATGAAATCTGTCGCCATCATCGGGGCCGGCATCACGGGATTGACCGCGGCGTTTTATCTGAAACGCAACGGCATTCCGGTCACGGTTTATGAAGCCAGTGGGCGCGTGGGTGGCGTGATCCAATCCATCTGGAAGGATGGCTATCTTGCCGAGTTTGGACCAAATACGATTCTCGAAACGTCGCCGAAAATCGCCCGACTCATTCGTGACGCCGATCTGGCATCGCGCCGGCTTTATTCCCATCCAAGAGCCGGGGCGCGATACGTCATCCGTTACCAACGGCCCATTGCCATGCCGGGTTCGCCGCTCGGATTTTTCACGACGGAACTTTTTTCGTTAAAGGCCAAGCTCGCGGTATTGCGCGAGCCATTTGTGCCGCGTCGCCGTGATGGCAGGGAAGAAAGCGTCGCTGAGTTCGTGAAGCGCCGGTTGAATCAGGAATTTCTGGATCACGCGATTGACGCACTCGTGGCCGGCGTTTATGCGGGCGATCCTTACAAATTATCTGTTCAACGGGCGTTCCCGCGGCTGGCTGAACTTGAAACGCGTTACGGTTCGCTCATCAGAGGCCAGATATTCGGCGCGGGCGAACGCAAACGGCGCGGTGAAATTGCCAAGGATCGCGCGCCGAAATTTTCGTTCGACGAAGGTTTGCAGGTTCTAACGGACACGTTGGTGGTGCGACTCGGTGACGCGGTGAAATTGAACATCGCTGTCACGAAACTCACGCAAAGCAGTGATGGCTGGACGCTCACACTTTCGGAGGGACGAGCTTCGCGAGTCCCGCCCTCCGCGGGTGTTGTTGGGGACTCGCATAGCCCGTCGCTCCGGGATTCCGAAGCTGAACACAGCGCGGTGATTTATTGCGGCACGGCGTACAAATTGGCGGAGTTGGAGTTTGAGCTTTCACGTAGGACAGGCTTCCAGCCTGTCTCTGAATCAAGCCCCAGAACACCCTATACTGCCAGCAGTGGCAAAGAATATGGAGACAGGCAAGATGCCTGTCCTACCTTCGCCCCATTTTCCGAAATCCGTTATCCGCCGGTGGCGAGCGTCGTTTTGGGATTCCGGCGGAAGGATGTTGCTCATCCTTGTCAGGGTTTCGGGTTGCTGATTCCGAAAGTCGAGAAGTTCAATATTCTCGGTACGATTTTCTCGTCGTCGCTGTTCCCGAACCGTGCGCCCGCCGGGCATCTCACGCTCACGAGCTACATCGGCGGCGAACGACAGCCTGAACTCGCGTTGCTGCCGACGGAAAAATTGGTCGAACTGACGTGCGAAGATTTGCGCGTGCTGCTCGGGGTGCACGGCCAGCCGACATTTGTGCATTGCGTGGTTTATCCCAAGGCAATTCCGCAATATAATCTCGGCTACGGCCGTTACCACGGACTGCTGACGGAAATTGAAAACCAGGCGCCCGGGCTGTTTTTTGCCGGCCACTATCGCGATGGCGTTTCGCTGGGAGATTCAATTTTGTCGGGTTGCAACATTGTCGAGCGCGTGGAAAGCTTTCTGACAGCCAAATGAGCAAAGGCGTTTTACTGGTCAATCTGGGTTCGCCGGACTCGACCGCCGTCGGCGACGTACGGCGTTATCTCCGGGAATTTTTGATGGACGGGCGCGTGATTGACGTCGCGTGGCCGCTGCGGGCGTTCATCGTGGGCATGGTTCTCATCAACCGGCCGAAACAATCCGCCGAGGCCTATCACAAAATCTGGACTCCCGAAGGTTCGCCGCTGATTGTGACGAGCCGCAGGGTCCGGGCGAAATTGCAGGAGCGTGTCACCGTGCCGGTGGGACTGGCGATGCGATACCGGAAGCCATCAATTTGGGAGGCGTTGCGCAAGCTGGCGGAGGAGAAGGTTGACGAGGTTTTGCTGATCCCCTTGTTTCCGCACTATGCCATGTCGAGCTACGAGACCGCCGTCGAACGGGTGAAGAAAGTTGCGGCCTGGGTCGCGCCCAAAATGCGGATTGAGGTTCAGCCGCCGTACGGTGACACGCCGGATTACATTGCGGCGCTTGCGGCCAGCGCAAAGAATCATCTGGAGGCGGGCTACGACCATATGCTGTTCAGTTTTCATGGCGTGCCGGTGCGGCATCTCAGGGAATCAGACCCGACCGGCGGCCATTGTTTGATCGCGTTGAACTGCTGCCACGTTGCCAGCCCGGCGCACGCGACGTGTTACCGCGCACAATGTTTCAAAACCGTTGCCGCGTTCGTGAAGCAGGCCGGCGTGCCCGCCGGAAAATATTCCGTGTCGTTTCAATCCCGGCTGGGCCGCGACCTGTGGCTGATGCCTTACACGGATGTGGAACTGGCCGAATTGCCCAAGCGCGGAATTAAAAAGCTCCTGGTCATCTGCCCGGCGTTTGTTTCCGATTGTCTGGAGACGCTGGAGGAAATCGGCATTCGCGGGCGTGCGACCTTTCTGTCGGCGGGCGGGCAGGAATTCGCGCTCGTTCCGTGTTTGAACGAACATCCGCGCTGGCTCACGGCACTGGAAAATATGATCCTGCGATTTTTGTCCTGAACGGGCGGCTTATTCCTTCGATTTGGAAAGGCCGAGGAAATGAGCCAATCGCAATTTCACCGTGCGATGCAGCGCTTGCAGAACCGGCTTTTTCTTCGGCGGCACGACGACGCTGATGAGTTCACAGGGATGGCTGCACAGCGGGCAAAGGACCAGTGGCCGGCCACCCTGGAGGCGCACCATGTGGACACAATTCGCGCACATGACTTCGCCGCAATGCGTGCATTTGTGCGAAACCTGCAGTTGCGGGTGACGCGCGCACAACATCACGCCGCCCGGGAGCACCACCGGCGGTTTCGGGCGCTCGTGCTCATATTGGGGAATTGCGATGGCGATGTCGGTGTTTTCGACGAACAATTTCACCTCGCCCAGTTGCACCGTCTGGCCTGCGCGCAACCAGGCCTCCTCGATTGGCTCGCCGTTGACGAACGTGCCGTTGGTCGAGTCGCAATCGTGAATCAGCACGCCGTCGTTGGACAGCACCAGCTCGCAGTGCAGCGCAGACACGGTGGGGTGGGCGATGGAGAAATCACAATCCAGATCGCGGCCAATGTGATTGACGCCAAAACGAAGTTCGAGCGTCTGGTTTTCCAAACCGTCCGTTTTAATCAGCAGTCTGGCCATGCGACCTCCGAACTATTTGGTTTCAAAACAGTTTGCCCGTTTGGAAAACAAATGTCGAGAAGAAAATTTAATAACCTGGACAGCGTTGCCACACCCTCCGGATGCCGTCCCTGTCACCCGAGCGGGTTTTCTGCAAACGCAAATTCCTCGACGATTTTTCCGCCGATCAAATGTTGTTGAATGATGCGCTCCAGCGTTTCCGGCGCACAGGAGTGATACCAGACCCCTTCAGGGTAAACGACGGCAATCGGCCCGCGCAGGCAAACGCGCAGGCAATTGGCCTTGGTGCGATAAACCAGCGGCTCCGGTCCGGCCAGATTCAATTCCTTCAACCGTCGCTTCAAAAATTCCCACGCGGCCAGCCCCTGTTCCTTCGCGCAACATTTCGGTTCGGTCTGGTCGGCGCACAGAAAAATGTGGCGCCGGAATTTTTCAAGGCCGAGCGTTTCGACGGCTGTTTGCAGTTCGTTTTTCATAAAAAATCATCCTCTTCCCTGTTCCCGATTCTCGATCCGCAACTCATGTCGAGGAGGAGGACGAGCACGAGGACGAATGGAAATTTGTTTTCCAAAATGATTCAATGCCAAAACGCCAGGCCGATCGCGCCCGTGATGGCTACGAAACCGCCGCCAAGCTCACGGGCCGTGATCTTTTCGCCTTCGAACACGCGTGCCAGCGGCAGCATGACGATGGGTGTCATGGCGATGATGGCGGTGACGATGCCGGTGGGCGTGTTTTCGAGCGCCCACTGCATGCAGCTCACGCCGACCGTCTGGCCGGCGAGGCTGTTGACCAGCACCCACGGCCAGAGCCTTAATTTTTCGCGCGGAGAAAATGAATCCTTCATCTGCGCGTCGTCGCCGCGTTTGCGGGCGTGCCGCCACTTGACAATCAAAAAAACGAGGCCGAGGACGACCGCGCCGCCGATGACGCGCTGGTAGCCGGTCGTGCCGGGATCGGGATGTTCGCCCGCCGCATGGGCGACGGCATAGGCTTTGCGGCTCAAGACCGCGCCGAGCGCACCGCCAATCGCGGCGATGGCGCTGGCCAGAATCCCGGGCCACAGACGGCCCGGCGCAATTTTCAAATGGTCACCCGGCGCCATCGCGATGGCCACACCGGTGAGAATGACAAGAATGCAAAAAATTTCCGCGAGGTTCAATTTGGTACCGAGCCAGAGCCATTCGACCATCGCGGCGCACGGCGCGATGAGGCATTGCGTGAGTAGAACCGTCCGGCGGCTGCCGAGCCGCGGCAAGGCTTGAAAATATGCCGTGTCGCCGAGGCCGATGCCGGCAAGTCCGCTCAAAACGAAAATGGGAAACGCCTTGCCGGCGGTGCCCGTGCCGAACAGGTTCGCCCAAACCGCCAGGAAAAGAAACGCGCCACAGATGCGCCAGAAATTGGCCTCGACACCCCCCAGCCGCGTGGCGGTGCGATGCCCGCAAATGGCGGACATGGCAAACAGCAGCGTGGTCAGGAGCGCGGCGAACATGACGGATACAAACGGAAAAAATTTGACGCGGCGATTTTCATGCTGCCGCGGCGAAATCTGGACGAGTGATTACAGTTGCTCGTAATAGTCGTCCGAGCCGAGTTCGTTCGCGCCTTCGACTTCGACGCCGCTTTCCTGAAGGATTTTGACGATGTCGGGCGAGACCCAGCGTTTATTTTTCCCTTTTCTGGCAACGGGCTTGACGCGGTAGCGGCCCACGGCGTCGCCTTCCAGGACGCCGCGTTCGGTCATGCGTATCAGAATCGGCCTGGCCCATTCGGGGTCTTCGTAAAACTTCTTTTTGCCGCCCGCGCGCCGGGCAATTTCCTTGGCATTGACAAACTCTTCGCCCCGGTTCTTCAGAAAGTAATAAATTTCGCGCTCGTCTCCATCCATGGCCTGAACTTCGCAGAAGTCAGCGTGCGCGTCCAGAAATTAAAGTTTCGCCGCGATATATTGCTCCAGTTTCAGCGCGTCGGCGTTGAACAACCGGATGCCCTCGGCGGTTTTCTCCGTGGCCATCGCGTTTTCGTTGAACAGCCAGCGGAATTTCTTTTCATCCAATTGCAACCGCCCGATTTTGCTGCCGCGCGCGAGTTCGGGACTGAGTTTGCGCATGAGCGGCGCGGTGCTTTTTTGCAGTTCACCCATCAACTGCGGGCTGATGGTCAGCAAATCACAGCCAGCCAGTTCGATAATTTCGCCCGCGTTGCGGAAACTCGCGCCCATGACCTCCGTCGCGTGCCCGAACTTTTTGTAGTAGCCGTAAATTTCCTTCACCGACAGCACGCCGGGGTCTTCGGCTGGCGCAAAATCCTTTTTCTCCCTGGCCTTGTACCAGTCCATAATCCGCCCCACGAACGGTGAAATCAATCTGGCCTTTGCCTCGGCGCACGCAACGGCCTGCGCCAGCGAGAACAACAGCGTCATGTTGCAGTTGATGCCCTCGCGCTGGAGGATTTCCGCCGCGCGCACGCCTTCCCACGTCGTCGCGATTTTGATGAGGATGCGCTCGCGCCCGATGCCGCGAGCCTGGTACAGCTCGATGAACCGGTGCGCCTTGTTGATCAGTCCTTCGGTGTCAAACGCGAGATTGGCATCCGTCTCGGTCGAAACACGGCCGGGCACGATTTTCAGAATCTCGACGCCGAACAGCACCAGCAAATCGTTCATGACGCCCCGCAATAATTTTTCGCCGCCGGCGCCGGATTTTTTGTTTTCGGCAATGGCCTTGTCCACGAGGTACCGGTATTCCGGCATCTGCGCGGCCTTGAAGATGAGCGAGGGATTGGTCGTGGCGTCCTGCGGCGCGTATTGTTTGAGCGCGGCAAAGTCACCGGTGTCGGCGACCACCGTCGTGATTTTTTTGAGCTGGTCAAGCTGGCTCAACGCCACAGGTGTTGGTGTTTTTTCGGTGGCGGCGGCGGTATTCATGTTCATTTGATTTTTAAGAGTGACAACAATGCCCCGCTCCGCGTTCGATGGCAATTCATTTGAACGGAAAACCGCGGCTGAAAATTATTGTTTGAATCGCGGCAAAAACCGAATACTTGTTTTGCGTTGCAAGTTCAATGACGAGCCAAAAGTGAAACCAACCGACCTGCGGGGCATCCTGCAATATATTCCGCAATTTCGCGAGAAGACGTTCATCCTCGCGATTGACGGCGCCATCGTCACCGACGAGAACTTCGCCACGTTGCTGCTGGACGTGGCGGTGTTGCGGTCGCTGAACATCCGCGTCGTGCTCGTCCACGGCGCGTCGGCGCAAATCAAGGCGCTCGCCGAGGAACAAAAAATCCAGCCCTCCAATCTCGATGGCTCCGGAGTGACGGACGCGGCCACGCTCAAGCTCGCGCTGACGGCCGCGAACCGGCTCACACACGAGATTCTCGAAGGCCTTTCGGCCAACGACCTCCGGGCCGCCAGCACGAACGTCATCATCGCGCATCCGATGGGCATCATCCAGGGCGTGGACCATCTGTTCACCGGCAAGGTCGAGCGCGTGGACGCGGAACTGCTCCAAACGCTGCTCGCACAAGGCGTCGTGCCGGTCATCCCGCCGCTCGGTTTCGACGGCGACGGCAGGACGTATCGCGTGAATTCGGACGGCGTCGCGGTCGCGGTGGCCGAGGCGCTGAAGGCCATCAAATTGATTTTCATCACGTCGCAGGACGGCATCCTCGTCCAGGGCCGGCTCATCCGCCAGATGCTGGTCGCCGACCTTGAATCTGTCCTCGCGCTGCAAAAAAACGACATTGCGCCGGAACATCTTTCCAAGGCGCAGCACGCCGTCGCGGCCTGCAAGGCCGGCGTGCCGCGCGTGCACATCATCAACGGCCGCGTGGACGAAGGGCTGCTGGCCGAGGTGTTTTCGAACGACGGCATCGGCACACTCATCTACGCCAATGAATACCAGCAGGTCCGCCGTGCAATGAAGAAGGACGTGCGGGCGATTCAATTGCTGACACAAATGGCGGTTGAAGCGGAAGATCTGGTCAAGCGCAGCCGGGCGGCCATTGAAAAAAATCTCGGTGACTTTTTCATTTTTGAAATTGATAAAAACCCGGTCGCCTGCGTCGCGTTGCACGTTTATCCCGAACAAAAAAAGGGCGAACTGGCGTGCCTGTATGTCAACCCGCTGCACGAAAACCGGGGCATCGGGCGCAAGCTGATTCAGTACGTCGAAAACAAGGCGCGGGAGATGAACCTGACCGAACTCCTCACGCTCTCGACGCAGGCCTTCACGTATTTTCAATCCAAAGCCGGCTTTGCCGAGGGCACGCCCGACGATTTGCCGCCCGCGCGCCGCGAGAAATACGAGCAAAGCGGAAGAAATTCCAAAGTGCTTGTGAAGAAATTAAAGTAACGCAAGCGCCCCGCCTGCAACTTCCCAATGCCGCACCCGCTGGAAAAGTTTTTGCTCGCCTGCAAAAGGCATGACGCTGTTCCGACTTATTTCGTGCTTATCGTCAGCGTCGCAAATCAAACCGTTTCGCTTTTTGAAAGCACTGTAGCGGCAGTCTGTGACTGTCGCTCAAATAAAGAATCAACTTCGAATTCACCGGCGGTCACAGACCGCCGCTACAAGCTTGTAAAAAAAATCCGTTGTTCCACCTCGCGTTTCGGCATCAGCCAGATGGAAGGCTCGAACGGCACGCCGCTCGGATTGCATCGCATCGCGGAAAAAATCGGCGGCGGCTGGCCGGTCGGCACCGTTTTTAAAAGCCGCGAACCCGCCGGCTACACCTGGCAGGGAATGCCGGACGCAAAAATCACCACGCGCATTTTGTGGCTGGAAGGACTCGAACCCGGCTTCAACCGTGGTGGCGACGTGGATTCGCACGCGCGTTACATTTACATCCACGGCACGGGCGATGAGACGACGCTTGGCCGTCCGGCCTCATGCGGTTGCATTCACCTGGCAACAGACGATTTGGTTCCGCTCTTCGACAAACTGCCGGGTGGCACGCTGGTTTGGATTTCTGAAAGATAATTCGTAGCAGCCGACGCCTGCCGGGTCGTAGCACTTGGTGCGAAGACCGGTGAGTCGACTCATTATTTCCGATTCCCGATATACGATTTACGCGAGCGACTTTGAACTGCAGAGGGATTCGTAAATCGCATATCGTAAATTCAGTCGGAGCCTCGTTACCTCGGCTCCTACAATGAGCATTGAAAGCACCAGCGGCCAGCTTGCATCCGGTTATTGCACTGATGGCGCGGGCATGTGGTGTTTTGACCATTCCCTTAAAAACGCGATTCGGGCGACAGCCGCCAAGGAGGTGGGGATGAAGAATCCCGCTGAAAAAACG